>JAZFSS010000242.1:0-2214 GCA_036446275.1 Gammaproteobacteria bacterium
CTCACCCAACTGAGCTATTCCGGCTGCAAATGAACTTTGTTTTTGCCATCCCTGGCGATACCCATGCACGCTGTAGAAACCCCGGCCCAAAATCAAAGATTTCGGGCGTTCGCCTTCCGCGAAGCTATGCTTCGCGAAAATCGCTCGGCTCACCCAACTGAGCTATTCCGGCTGCAAATTAACTTTGTTTTTGCCAGACAATCTACTTTGCGTTGCGCACGCGAACAATGACCTCCACTCCATCTGGCAGGGTCCCGCCCGGTAGATCCGGTAATGAACTAACCGAAATATCGTCTGCCGGGATATCCGTTAACTCGCCGGTATCCACATTATAGAAATGATGATGACGCTCTACATTTGGGTCATAGAAAACCCGGCTGGGATCCACGATCAACTCGCGGATCAAGCCCTCGCGGGCAAACAACCCTAGCGTGTTATATATAGTGGCCTTGGAAACCCGATGCCGGCCCTGGTTGACAAGCCCTAACACCTGATCGGCCGATAGATGGCGACATTGGGAGAACAGCACCTTGGCAATCACCGCACGCTGTTGCGTAGGCAAAATACCGTGCCCGGCGAGTAACTCGTTTATATGCCGGGTGTCGCAGGGGTGGGAAGTTGACGCATTATCCATGGATAATCCTCATAAGGCAGTTTAGACAACGTTTAAAGGGGGTTCAACCTTATTCGGCAGGGCAAATGGCGTCGTATCGGTAAAACTGGGTCTTCCCAGGAGCATATCCACCAGGATTCGCGCCGAAGCGGGGGCCAATACAAGGCCATTGCGGAAATGCCCCGTATTGGCCCACAACCCTTCAATCTGCGGGCTGATGCCGACGAAGGGTACCGAACTGGGCGATCCAGGGCGCAGCCCCGCCCACTGGTGTTCTATAACGCCTTTAGCCAGGCACGGGGCCAACTCCAAGGCGACCTGGTATAGCTCCTTGCAGGCCTCCTTAGTCACCCCTTTATCAAATCCAACATCTTCTATGGTACTGCCCACCAGCACCCGGCCATCCCGCCGCGGGATCACATACCGCCCTTCCCTAAGCAGGATTCTCTTTAGCTCGCCAGGGCGGCCCCGGATGACGATCATCTGACCCCGTATCGGCCGTACTGGAATCGAAACACCCAGTGGCGCAAGCAGCGTTGCGCTCCAGGCGCCACTAGCCACAATCACGGTTCGGGCAGCGATGAAGCCACTATCCGTCTCGACGCCTTGCACTTTCCCTTGGTGCTGCCGGATGGTTTTAACCTCACAGTGTTCACGAACCACAACCCCCGCGGCCAACAAACTTTCCCGCAACGCCTTATTCAGGCGCGGCGTCCGAATCTGGTCGACCTGGGGCAACCATAGCCCTTGATCGTATCCGGCCGCCAATGCAGGCTCGCACCGCAACATCTTCTCTCCACTGATAATCTCCATCGCGACACCGGAATGATCGGCCCAGCGCATTGCCTCCAGATAATCTTCGGCTCCAAGCACGAGCATGCCGCAACGAGTCCATTCCGGATCAAATCTTGTTTCGTCCCGCAAGGCTCCGGCAAGAATCGCGTACCGTGCCTGACTCCAGCGCACGAGTTCACTAACGGGAGACGGCTGCCGCCATGGATAAAGCGGTGAGAGGATGCCGCCTCCCGCCCAAGACGATTCCCTGCCGGTATGGCCGCGCTCCAATAGCAGCACCGACACGCCGGCAGCATGCAACTCCCGCGCGGTAAACATGCCCACCACCCCACCGCCAATCACGACACAATCTGTCATTCAAGTTGTCCGTTCTACTAGCCGTGATGACCTAGACCAGTATAGAAAAACCAATGATCAAGTAGCGGGGCAGTTTGACGGTATTTACCACGGTGCTGGAGAGAGGGGAGGAATACCCATCGCTTAATCTCGCTGCACCGTCCATGGTTACGCGCGAATCGGAGGCGTCTCGCTCCACTATCCCTGTTCCGCTCGCCGCCTACGACGCGCTGGGTTATTCCTCCCCTCTCTCCAACACCGTGTTACATACTGTCAAATTGACCCACTACCAATAGTTTGGTATCTGTAATATCAAGAATCATGTCACTATGTTAAATATAAATTTCCTGAATACACTACTTGACGGAAAACGTTTTCTAGCATTATGGTCTCGGCAGTCAGCCAGATACTCAAAGCTGGTTGGTGTCATGCTAACACTCATTGTCATTGCTGTTCCCGCTGTTTTTACC
>JAZFSS010000243.1:0-2566 GCA_036446275.1 Gammaproteobacteria bacterium
ATTTGTGCGGCGTTTCTGAGCTCCTCTATATATAGCTCTACCCGCTGACCTCGAATCTTTGCTGTAATCTGGCCCTTGGATTGCTCAAAGGTAGGCGGTGTTGTATCACGTACATCTTCAAGCAGGATTACATGCCAACCAAATTGGGTCTGCACCGGTGCCTTCGAATAAGCTCCTTTCTCCATGGCAATCACGGCTTCACTAAAAGGCGCTACCATGCGGTTGGGTGGGAACCACCCCAGATCACCAGCCTGTTTTGCGGAAGGTCCAGTGGAATAATCCTTGGCAAGTTGCTCAAAATATTGGCCGCTGTCCAGCCGGGAAATAATGTCTAGGGCATCCTCTTCGGTCTTGGTAAGAATATGCCGGGCCTTATACTCTTTATCCAGGTTCGCAGATTGTTTCTCATAGAGCGCCTTCATTTCCGCCTCGGTTACCGGATGGGAGCGAACATACTCTTGAAGATTCGTGCGCACTAGCAAACTGCGCCGTTGCAGTTCCAGCTGAGCCGCTAGCGCCGGTTGTTGATCAACCCCCTTACGTTCCGCATCTTCCAGCACTAGTTCCAGATCAATAAGTTCTTTCAAGACGGCTTTCAATTCTTCTGCCGATTTCCCAACGGGCTTGCGTTGAGAGCGCTGCTCGAGATAGGCATCGAACATGTCCTTTGTTATTGGCCGGCCATTCACGGTAGCTATAGCCGGCCCACTAAGCGCCGAAGAAGTGTGCGCCGATTGCCCGGATTTCTGTTTTGTGCCCTCCAGGTTAAGGGAAGTAATGGAGTCGCAACCCCCCAGAATAATCAGTAAGGAACAGGCCATCCACGGGCCAAGAGTGTGTTTAAACATGTTAGTTTCCTAGCTAGGTTATAAGTTGACTGATGCCTCTGCCGGGGTCTTGGCTGTAATGCTTAAAGCATGAATTTCCGTATGCATGGCATCACCAATGGCGTCATAGACCAGCCGATGTCGCTGTATCTGCGCCTTGCCCTCGAACATTTGGGAGACGATGCGTACAATGAAATGCCCGCCGCCACTTTGCGCACCCACATGGCCGGCGTGCTTTGCGCTTTCATCGATAATTTTCAGAGATTCCGGTCTCAGCGCCTGTTGTAGGCGTACTCGAATCATTTCTACTCGATTTTGCGGCATTTATGGTAACACTTTTTTGAATGGTTTAACGAGTACTTCCTGGTAGACGCCGGCAGTAACGTAGGGGTCGTCGTCCGCCCACTGTTTGGCGTCCTGCAAAGACTGAAACTCCGCTACCACGAGGCTGCCCGTGAAACCAGCCGGTCCGGGGTCCTGTGCATCAATGGCTGGGTGTGGACCCGCCAGAATCAAGCGCCCCGATTCCTTGAGTCCTTGCAGCCGCTGCAAATGACTGGCACGGGCCTGCAGGCGCCGATCCAGGCTATCTGACCTATCACGGCTGATAATGGCATAAAGCATTAGGATTCGTCCTCCCTTTCCTGTTCCGGTTCCAGTTCCAGGTGACGAGCCAAATACAGAGTCTGCCCGATGACAAAGGCCAAAGTCAGGCCCATCATGCCGAATAGCTTGAAATTAACCCAGGTATTCTCATCGAAGCGGTACGCTACAAAAAGATTTGTTATCCCCATGCACAGGAAAAACACCACCCACATCAGATTCAACCGTAACCACACTATGGTCGGGGCAGTGATCGCATGACTCATCATTCGCTCCAACAACGGTTTGTCGCCAATAAACTGGCTGGCAAGAAAAACGATAGCAAATAGCCAATTTACGACCGTGGGTTTCCATTTTATGAAAACAGGATCCTGGAACACCAATGTTGCCCCGCCGAATACTATAATTATCGACAGGGTGATTAGATGCATCTTCTCAAAGCGACGATGCATTAGCCAAAATACTGCCACCTGGATAAAAGCAGCAATAATTACAACTGCAGTTGCAACGAAAATGCCCTGCATTTTGTAGGCAACGAAAAACAGCAGGATGGGAAAAAAATCAAATAATAACTTCATTGGCGTTTCTAAAACTTTGCTCTGCAATATCAATTAGTGCATTGAAGGTTTAACGGTACAGCGTGAATAATATTTTCCCATTACTGTACGCACTTGATCCGGGTAATCCAGGGCATTCATTTGCCCCATGCCGTTCCGGAAAAAATCCGCGGTATCATCAGGGAACCACTTTATCAGCGATTCAAAACTGGATTCCATGAGGTCGGTTTTGTGGCACCGGGTTGCCACGATCGCACGGTTCATGTTCAGTACCCGCCATGGGCGCCCTGGATTGATTTTTTCGAGGTCCTGCCGAATACCAGTCGCTACCGCTGAAATGATTTTGTCATACACAACATACAACTCCTCCAATCGGTTTGTATCAGACGTGCTGTTGGAAAAGTGTGCCAGCGCGTCTGCAACCGGTTCCAGAGTCAGCAACTCCCCGCCGTTGCGGCTGACCCACAAGGCAACGACTATAGTCAGTTCCATAAGCGACGCTTCATCGAACGGTAGTTTCAGACGCGTCATCCAGCGATTCAGGTCGTTTAACAGTACGAACGTATATTCTCCTAATTC
>JAZFSS010000244.1:0-2096 GCA_036446275.1 Gammaproteobacteria bacterium
TGATTGATACCAGGAGTTTTTGTCATGGCAGTCCAAAAAAGTCGTAAAAGTCGTTCCAAGCGAGGCATGCGTCGTGCTCACGACGGGCTGAAAACACCGGCGTTCTCGGTGGAACCAGAAACCGGCGAAACTCATATACGCCACTGCATCAGTCCCGATGGCTATTACCGGGGGCGCAAAGTCCTATCGGGCAGCGAAGACTAGTTTCACAACGTATTCGATTCGCGCGATCTTTGCCGGGCGTTTTCCGCTACGTTATCGATACGTCAGCAGCGCTTCCAGCCAGAAACCAGGTAGCTGATCGGTTATGAGCGCGCCCCTTACCATCGCACTAGACGCTGCCGGAGGTGATCACGGGCCTCCTGTGATCGTCCCCGCTGCCCAGCAAATCCTTGTCGCTAACAATGATGTAAAACTCATTTTGGTAGGTGATCAGGATCAGCTCCGGGATCAGTTGACCGTTTCCGGCATCCATCTGAATGCCCGTCTATCCATCCACCACGCCTCCCAAGTCGTGGACATGGGGGAATCTCCGGCGCAAGCGCTACGGGGCAAGAAGGATTCCTCTATGCGGGTGGCCATCAACCTGGTTAAAGAAGGCGCGGCGCAAGCTTGTGTAAGCGCGGGTAATACCGGCGCATTAATGGCGACCGCCAGATTCGTTTTAAAAACCCTGCCTGGTATCGACCGCCCGGCAATCATTACCTCTATCCCATCCCTGGACGGCCATACTTGGGTGCTGGATTTGGGCGCTAATGTGGATTGCTCGGCCGAGCATCTACTTCAGTTTGCAGTCATGGGTTCTGTGTTGGCTGGTGCAGTGGGTGGTCTTGCATCACCTCGCGTTGCGCTGCTGAACATTGGAGAGGAAGAGATCAAAGGCAATGAACAGGTGCAGGAGGCGGCTAACCTGCTTGCCGGAAGCCCGTTAAATTACACCGGTTTCGTCGAAGGAGATGATGTCTACCTGGGTGGGACCGATGTCGTGGTATGCGATGGGTTCGTTGGTAATGTAGCCCTGAAGACCTGTGAAGGCGTCGCTAAGATGATCAGCGAATTCATGAGACGAGGTTTTTCACGCAATCTGCTAACACGGCTGGCGGGTGTAATTGCGCTGCCTGTTTTGAAACGATTTCGGCGGGAAATCGATCCGCGGCGTTATAACGGTGCCACCTTTTTGGGGCTGCGCGGCGTTGTCGTGAAGAGTCATGGTGGTGCGGATGCCTTGGCGTTTGCCAATGCTATTCAGGTCGCAATCGTAGAAGTGGAAAAATCGGTGCCGGAACGCATCCATAAACAACTGGAAAGTCTGCTGGTAACAAAGGAAGTGAGTTGATCTACGCGCGCATCATCGGCACCGGAGGGTACCTGCCCGACAAGATTCTGACCAACCATGATCTTGAAAAGATGGTGGACACTTCGGATCAGTGGATACGGGAAAGAACCGGCATCCGCGAACGGCATATCGCGGGCGATCGGCAGAGTACCTGTGATTTAGCCGAACCCGCGGCCAAAAGGGCCCTCGAGGCGGCCGGGAAAAAGCCGGCGGATGTTGACCTCATCATTGTTGCCACTACCACTCCAGATCGCGTATTTCCCAGCACGGCATGCCTGTTGCAACAACGTCTGGGTATCCATGGATGTGCGGCCTTCGATATTCAAGCGGTATGCACGGGCTTTATCTATGCCGCCGGGGTGGCGGACAAGTTCATCCGTACCGGCACCGCCACCTGCGCCTTGGTTGTGGGCGCCGAGGTTCTATCGAGGATTGTCAATTGGAAAGACCGTGACACCTGTATATTGTTCGGTGACGGTGCCGGCGCCGCGGTATTAGCAGCCGACAATAATGCGGGCATCCTGTCCACGCACCTGCACGCCGACGGACATTATGAGGATTTGTTGACCGTACCCGCAGGCATCTCTCAAGGCTACGATCTAGTAAGACAGGGTAGGGCCTACGTGGAAATGAAGGGCAGTGAAGTATTCAAGATGGCGGTAAACACCCTGGGCCGGATAGTGGATGAAACGCTGGCAAAAAATGAACTGCAGAAATCCGATATCGATTGGCTTATTCCTCACCAGGCCAATATCCGCAT
>JAZFSS010000245.1:0-4836 GCA_036446275.1 Gammaproteobacteria bacterium
CCTGCTTTGCCGTCTACGGTCAATACCGCAAACGGAACACCTAATCGTTCACATACCTGACGGCATCGCTGTGCCCAGGCTTTGGCATCGTCATGTAGACCGTGATCTACATGAACTACGGCCAGCGACCCAGCCAGGTGCCCGCGCAATCCATGCAGGGCATGCAACAACACCTGGGAATCCAGCCCCCCGCTGTAGGCCACACAGAGACGGCGTACCTGTGGAAAAGACTTTAGGACATCGAGAAGATTAGCGGGGGAAAATTCCATGATGCGGACCCACAAACAATGCGGCTACGAGCGCAGTGCAGGTTTTATTCTTTGAACTCTCCGTAAGACATCAGCCGTTCATTGCGCCTTTGTACCAACTGTTCCGCCGGAATCGTTGTCAAACCATCCAATTCGTGAATCAACGTTTGCTTGATCGCCTGTGCCATTGCCGCAGGATCCCGGTGCGCACCGCCCAAGGGTTCCATCAATATCTCGTTGATTAATCCCAGCTCCTTTAATCGCTCGGCGGTAATACCTAGCGCCCGTGCAGCTTCCTTAGCCTTATCCGCGCTTTTCCACAGAATGGATGCGCAACCCTCGGGAGAGATTACCGAATAAATGCTGTATTGCAGCATTATCACACAGTCTCCCACGCCTACCGCCAGCGCGCCGCCAGAACCCCCTTCCCCGGTCACAGTACAAACAATAGGCACCTTCAATCGCGCCATGACCGACAAATTGTGCGCGATAGCGCTTGCCTGTCCCCGTTCTTCAGCACCTACCCCCGGATAGGCCCCAGGAGTATCGATAAAGGTTAATACCGGCAATCGAAATCGCTCGGCCAGTTTCATTAGGCGAAGTGCCTTTCGATAGCCCTCGGGTCTGGGCATACCGAAGTTGCGCCTGATCTTTTCCTTGGTATCCCGTCCCTTTTGATGGCCGATCACCATCACCGACCGTGTGCCCAATCGAGCTACACCGCCAATCATCGCGAGATCGTCAGCGTAACTCTGGTCGCCATGAAGTTCAATAAAGTTGCTAAAGATTTGATCAACGTAATCCAGGATGTACGGGCGCAGAGGATGCCGCGCCAA
Organism: Gammaproteobacteria bacterium; assembly: GCA_036446275.1. Classification (GTDB taxonomy): domain Bacteria; phylum Pseudomonadota; class Gammaproteobacteria; order JAZFSS01; family JAZFSS01; genus JAZFSS01. The sequence goes on from JAZFSS010000245.1 coordinate 1,085, forward strand.
TTGCGCAACCTGCCATGGATCGAGCTTAGAAAAGATGTTTTCCGTGAGCGTCTTACACTTGCCCTCCAGACGGCTGATTTCCTCACTGATATTGACCGCGCTATCGTCACCCACATAGCGAAGCTCCTCGATCTTTGCCTCCAGCTCCGCGATCGGCTGCTCGAAATCTAAAAAATTCAGGTCCATAGACGGAAGGTACCAGTTATTGGTAGAAGAGTGAACCTCCAAGAACGCTAGGTAGTAGATCAGTTTGTAACAGGCCGCCCTATCTAGTTACCTGGTGCCAAAAGGCTTAACTAATATTCTACATGCACCCTTTCCGGACCGGCGAATTCTTTCAGTCGATGGATCAATTCATCCGTGGGATGCACGCACCATTCCTTGCCAAGCGCTAGCTGCGCCCGGGCCGATTCCCCTTGGTAGGTTATCCACACCGGGCATCCGCCTTCGCGAAATGGTTCCAGTACGTTTGCCAGGGCCCCCACAAAACCTTGCTCCGTCTGGGACGCCAGAATATCTACCACGACACGCTTGGCAAATGCTTCCCGCGCCTGGTCAATGTCGTAAATACGTTCGGCGGTAACCCGGTAACCACCGGAAAAGTCGTCCTGGCTTAAACCGCCTTCAACTACCAACAGCTTGTCTTTGGCAAGCAACGCCCGGTACCTTTCGTATACTTCATTAAACACCCGGACTTCGATGCGGGCGGTTCGATCATCCATGGTTAAAAATGCCATCCGCGCACCACTTTTCCCCGCCCGGGTGCGCAAACCCATGATCCACCCTGCCAATACCACGCGACGCTCATCACGGTAGGTTCCGCTACCATTGCCGCCATAGGCCGGCTGCTCTTTAAGCTCTGCGATAGGGCCGCTGGTTATGTCCATCAATTCCGATTCATAGCGGTTAATAGGATGACCCGTAAGATAGAGGCCAAGACTTTCCTTTTCCCCCTTCAATCTTTCTTCTTCGTCCCATTCCGGCACCACCGGTGCCGACACCACAGGCGCAGAGTCCACTTCCCCGAACAAATCCACCTGACCTGCATTCCGATTGTGGCCGTCTTGCTCGGCCACCTTTAAGGCGTCGGGCAACTGCGCCATTAGGATGGCCCGATGCTCCCCCAGGCTATCCAATGCCCCCGCCCGGATGAGCGCTTCCAATACACGTTTGTTCAGTTTCCGCAAATTCACCCTGCGGCAAAGATCAATCAAATCTTTGAAAGGGCCATTGGCATCGCGTTCTTCGATCATGCCCGTCAGCGCCGCCTGCCCGACCCCTTTAATGGCACCAAGCCCGTAAACAATCCCATCGTCTCCGACGGCAAACTTATAATGGGAAACATTGCAATCCGGCGGCGCGACTTTTAAGCGCATGTCGCGGCATTCGTCGATCAAGGTCACCACTTTATCGGTATTATCCATGTCCGCGGACAGCACCGCCGCCATAAAAGGGCCCGGGTAATGGGCCTTGAGCCAAGCAGTCTGATAGGCAATCAGGGCATAGGCCGCCGAATGGGATTTATTGAATCCATAGCCTGCGAACTTCTCCATAAGATCGAAGATGTACGTTGCCACACGCTCTCTGACACCGCGTTCCGTGGCGCCACGAACAAAAACCGTGCGCTGTTGCGCCATTTCTTCGGGCTTCTTTTTGCCCATGGCGCGGCGCAGCAGATCCGCGCCGCCAAGAGTGTAGCCCGCCAGGGTCTGGGCAATTTGCATCACTTGCTCTTGATAGAGAATAACCCCATAGGTGGTCCCCAGAATCGGCTCCACATCGGGGTGGGGATATTCCACCATGGCCCTGCCGTGCTTGCGGTTGATAAAGTCCTCAACCATGCCGGATTGCAAAGGGCCCGGCCTGAACAGCGCCACCAGAGCCACGATGTCTTCGAAGGAATCCGGTTGCAATTTTTTCATCAGGTCTTTCATGCCCCGGGATTCCAGCTGAAACACGGCGGTCGTGGCGCATGACTTCAGCAATGCAAACGTGTCCGGATCATCCCTGGGAATGGTATTGATATCGATGGGCTCATCACCGCGCCTGGCGCGTTGCCCATTAATGGTCTTTACCGCGTGATCGATAATGGTCAGGGTGCGCAAGCCGAGAAAATCGAATTTGACCAGGCCCACGGCCTCGACGTCATCCTTATCAAACTGGCTCACCACAACCTGGGATCCCTGTTCGCAGTACAGTGGCGTATGATCCGTCAATTCCGACGGCGCAATCACCACGCCGCCGGCATGCTTACCGGCATTGCGCGGCAACCCTTCCAGGGACTTGGCTAGATCGATAATGGCGCGCACGTCATGGTCGTTCTCGTAGTACTCGCGCAATGCCTCTTCCTGGGCCAATGCTTTGTCCAAGGTGATGCCGATTTCAAAGGGGATCAATTTGGCGATGCGGTCCACGAACCCATAGGGCTGCCCGAGTACCCGCCCTACATCACGCACTACAGCCTTAGCGGCCATGGAACCGTAGGTGATGATTTGTGACACGCGGTCACGCCCGTATCGCTCCGCAACATACTCGATGACACGGTCCCGGCCTTCCATGCAGAAATCGATGTCAAAATCCGGCATGGAGACCCGCTCGGGATTCAAGAACCGCTCAAACAGTAAATCATGTTCAATAGGATCGAGACCCGTGATGGTCAGCGCATAGGCCACTAGCGAGCCGGCCCCTGAACCGCGCCCCGGCCCTACCGGAACGCCGTGGGTCTTGGCCCATTTGATAAAGTCCGCAACAATGAGAAAGTAACCGGGATATCCCATCTTCACGATAACGTCGAGTTCCCGATCCAGACGTTGTTCGTACTGTTGCCTCTTAGAGGTGCAATCCGCGGAGGTTGGCTCCAGAATCTGCTGTAGACGTTGTTTCAATCCCTCGTGGGCCTCAACATTCAAGTACTCCGCAACGCTCATGCCCTTTGGAACGGGAAACTCCGGCAGAAAATTGCGTCCCAGTTCCAGCTCCAGATTACAACGCCGTGCGATCTCGACGGAGTTCTCCAGCGCCTCGGGAATATCCTCAAACAGCACCGTCATCTCCTCGGGAGTTCTCAAATACTGCTGGACCGTATGGCGCCGGACACGTCGTGGATCGTCCAAAGTCCGCCCTTCCTGGATACACACCCGGGCCTCATGGGCAAGAAAGTCATCGCTATTTAGAAACAGGGTATCGTTTGTGGCTACTACCGGAACACCTTTTTGGATGGCCAAATCCACTGCGGAGTGAATATAACTTTCTTCTCCTTCACGCCCGGTACGCTGGAGTTCCAAATAAAACCGGTCCCCGAACAGCTTCAGCCATTGCTCCAGGCACAATTCACTTTGGCCGGGGGTGCCGGTCAGCAGGGCCTTGCCAACATCGCCGGCGCGCCCCCCGGACAGTGCAATAAGCCCTTCGCTATTTCCCTCCAACCAGTGCTGTTGAATAATCGGAACACCCCGATGCTGTCCTTCGATATAAGAGCGGGAAACCAGGCGCGAAAGATTAAGATACCCCGGATGGGATTGGCACAATAATACCAAGCGGGAAGGTTGGTTAGGATCCGCCTCGTTATGAACCCACAAGTCGACGCCCACAATAGGCTTGATGCCGACGCTCATGGCGGCACGATAAAACTTCACCATGGCAAACAGATTGCACTGATCCGTTATGGCTACCGCAGGTATGTTCGCCCCGGCCACCGCCTTCACCAGGGATTTGATGCGCACCATACCGTCCACCAAGGAATACTCGGAGTG
>JAZFSS010000246.1:0-3364 GCA_036446275.1 Gammaproteobacteria bacterium
CGCCACCTATTCCGCACTATTAAACCAAATGATTTTCACGGGCGTAGACGCCGTGCCCGTATTCACCTTGCTGGCCCTGACCATTGGCATGGGCATTACGACCCAAATGATCTTTTTGATGTACACCGTCGGCAACGTGCAAGACGTCGTGAACATGCTTTCTCAGATAGTCGCGACAGAGCTTGGTCCGCTGATCACCGCTATTATTCTGATCGGGCGATCCGGCTCCGCAATTACGGTGGATCTTGGCAACATGAAAGTAAACGGGGAGCTGTCGGCACTAGAACTTCTCGGTATAGATATTGACGATATCATTGTCGTACCCCGCATTATCAGCACCACCGTTTCACAAGTGACGTTATCCGTATACTTCTCTTTCATTACGCTCATTAGCGGCATTGCGTTAAGCGATTATTTATTTGGCATCTCCAGTCTGGAATACATCAGCACGCTAATTTCCGCGCTGAGCCCAAAAGATGTGTTGATATTTTTCCTTAAAAATCTACTTTTTGGTGTCATTATAGGCGCAACGGCATGCTTCCATGCGCTAAAAATTAGAGGCTCAATCACTGAAGTGCCGCAACGGACGCAACGCGCGATTGTGCAAAGTATTGCACTGGTGTTTCTGACTGATGCGTTCATGGTATTAGTGGTCCTATGAACAATCTAATACGAGCTGATAATGTCGTCCCTAACGAACCGGGCTACCAAACCTCCTCGGCGGCATTGAACTTTAACGCGGCGCCCGCCACGATCACCTGTTTGGTCGGGCCGAGTCTCTCACCGCCCAAGGACTACTTGAAAATGATGGCGGCGATAAGGCTACCCAGTCGGGGGCGCTTGGAAATTCTTGGGACACCTGTTGATAAGATGGATCGGAAGACCTGGAAACACTTGCGCACCCATACCGGGTACGTGGCAGGAAGCACACCACTATTGTCGGTTCAAAGCGGTTTGATAAATGTGATGTTGCCGGCCCTATACCATCGCATCGCTTCGCCGGCCAAGGTAGAACAAAGGGCGGGCGAAATTTTAAGTCAGCTTGGATGCAGCGCTGATGTAAATGTCCTACCCTCGTTTATGACCGTACTGGAACGTTGCCTGGTCAGTCTGGCGCGGGCATTGATTCTTGAGCCTAGACTGCTTTTTATAGAATATCCGTTCCAGGATCTAGGTACCGAAGATCGCAAATTTCTGGCCTCGGTATTGGCGGATCTTAAGCAGAACAATCACCTATGCATTATTATGGCGGTCAATAACCTGCCCTTTGTCCAGGATTACGCCGACCAAATCGTGTATGTTTCTGAGAACAAGGCCAATTGTTATGCTGGTTGGCAGGAGTTTATTGAGTCTTCGGACTCGGAAGTGCGTAGTTACTTAGAGGATGAAGATAGTGCGCAGATCCCCCACCGACACGACGGGTGAACTATGAGCTTGGAACAAGAGAAAAGCCATGGCCATTATGTGCACCGCCTGACTTACAGCGCCCGGGAACGGCTGGTGGGTGCCTTCATTTTATGCGCGGTGCTATTTCTGCTGGCGCTTATAGGAATGAATGAAAAAACGCTGCTCCTTTTTGAGAAGAAGCATGAATACCACGTCTATTTTTCCAGCGCTAAAGGGCTTAGTACTGATACTTTGGTTAAGGTGTCAGGTCTGGAGGTTGGCAAAGTCGCTTCATTGAATCTTGTGGAAGACCACCAGATCCATGCCACGATTTATATATATGATCGCTACAGGCACCTAATTCGGGCGGGTTCCGAAGCGCGACTTAATCGTCTTGCCGTAATCGGCACTGCTACCATAGAAATAAGCGCTGGTCCCCCGGAAAATCCAGTGCTGCCTGACGGAGCGTTTATGCCGGCAAAGGAAACACCATCTTTAGACGATCTGATCGAAGGGCTCGCATACTTAGTAAATATGGATGATACCGGATCTACCACGAGCATGCTTACGGAGCTCTCTATTGCCATTGATAATCTTAAAACCGTAACGGGCAGAATCCGATCCGGCGAAGGGGCGTTAGGTACCTTGATCTACGGAGAAGAATTCCACGATAACCTGTCAAGTGCAGTGGCGCACTTGGATCACGTAATGACAACCGCCTCCGAAAGCATTACGGAGATGAAACCCTTGATTGCCGATACCCGAGCAGTGGTTCGCGATGTCCGCAATGCAACTGATAAACTTCCCGAAGTCGTTGCCACGGCTAATGATGCTGTCGTTAAAATAGACACCGCGCTAACCGTTCTCAATGCTGAATTACAGCAATTCCCGGATGTGCTGGTACGCCTTAATCTAGTGCTGGAAGAAGCCAGCCGCGTGTTGGAAGCCATGCAGCGGGTGTGGCCCATCTCTTCCGCGGTCCGACCGCAGGGCGAACAGCAGCTGATTAAGGTTCAACCCGTCAATGAGTAGAATTTTACACTGGACGACGTTTGCATTGCTGCTTCTGGCTAGTTTCCCAGGCTGTGTCCGCGCGCCAAGCAAACAGCCTTACATGATTGCACAGGCCGAGCAATACCAGCGCCGCGGCGTGAATGCCTTTGAACAGGGCGATTACATTACTGCAAAATCCATGTTTGAAAATGCGCTTCGCATGTATGAAAGCGTTGATAATGCGAGCGGTATTGTCAGGACCAATATAAATCTGGTGGAAACCGCTATTCGCACTCGCGAATACGAAGAGGCAACTCTCTACCTGCGAGAGGCCCGTGACATTGCCTCCCGTAACCGTCTGGCCGCTTATCAAGCGCGAGCTATTCTGCTTGAATCCACCATCGCGCTTTTGACAGTAGATCCCGAACGGGCTCAACAACTACTCGAACCGTTATTGCCGCAATTCCGGGGTGACACCGTTCCCGGCAACCCCGATGAGATAACACTTTCAGCCATTGCTAATCGCACCTGGATCGCCTTTGAACGGCAATCCGGCCAACCCGATTTATGGGTCCGGCGCTTTACCAATGCGTTGGGTACCGCTCGCCCAAAAGATCCGAACCTGCAGGGACGCCTGTTACGGTTTCAGGCCCAGCTTGCGGGGCGTAATGGCGATTTCGATCACGCCCATGAACTTCTCAACCAAGCCCTCGCAAATTACAAAGCAACCCTATCTCAACCCGGTATTTCCGTGACCCTATTGGACTCCGGCCGGCTTTACGTAAAGCAGTCCCGTTGGGTCGAAGCGCGGGAAGACCTGCAAAGGGGTACGTCGGTACGCATTCAAAGTTCCGATAAGAAAGGCGCCGCAGACGGCCTGGAAATGCTTGCCGAGGTGGAAAGGAAACTTGGCAATCCGTCAGTTGCGGTGTCCTTGGAACAATGGGTTGCGGTGATCCGGCAGGATGGTCCGGTAGACTGGCAC
>JAZFSS010000247.1:0-3482 GCA_036446275.1 Gammaproteobacteria bacterium
TGTTGGCACCCGCCGCTGGCCCGGAATCCGTTGTTGTAGATACGTCCACGGTAAGCCGGGAAACCGCCCAGGCCGCAGCAGAAAAGTTACTTGCGTCAGGCGCCGCATTTCTAGACGCACCGGTATCCGGTGGCGTGGAGGGGGCGCGCAAAGGCGCCCTGGCCATGATGGTCGGCGGCGAGGCAAAGATACTAGCGCGGGTTACGCAGGTATTGGAGGTATTAGCGACCCGCATAGTAAACATGGGGCCTGTAGGTGCGGGCCAGGCCACTAAGGCAGTCAATCAGGTTATGGCGGCGGGCATCAACCAAGCGGTTTGCGAGGCCCTTGCCTTTGCCAAAACTTTAGAATTACCCGTGGACCAAGTGATCGAGATCATTGGCTCCGGCGCGGCCGGCAACTGGTTTCTATCTCACCGCGGCCCCACCATGGCAGCCGGCAGCTTCGAACCCGGTTTCAAGATCGCGCTACATCACAAGGACCTCGTCATCTGCAAAGCCATGGCGGAAACGTTTGATGTAGCGATGCCGCTGGTGGAAATGACTCTTATCCATTACCGCCGCTTGATGAAAGCCGGCTACGGGGAAGAGGATATTTCTGCGCTGTTCCGGGAAAAACTGGCCCTATTCAACAAAGAGCCCGGCAGACCTAAGAAACTTTAAGAATATTAACCGCCAAGAACGCCAAGATAATTCATGTAAGAACCGCCAAGGGCGCCAAGATTTTTAAAATAAAAAGCATTTGGATTATTTGCTAAGATTTGCGACAAGTAGAAATCCTTGTCGAAACTAAGAAATGGATTACAGGACAACCTATTACCTAAGAAAACGCGATGCTCTCTAAGAATTTCTGATTCATCACTGTCCAGAAAAGTTCAAAGTTTCCTGATCTGCTTCGTCTCCCTGAACAGCATCGATTCGCAATTTAATTATTTTTTTGCGAATAAATACTTGGCGTTCTTGGCGGTTTTAAAATGCTTTCTTGGCGCCCTTGGCGGTTGAACAAAAAACCAAACCCCGATTATTGTTCGTCTTTTTCTCTTAACAAGATCGTATCGATACGGTGTTCTCGTAGCCGTATTCGGGCCTTATTCAATAGCTCTAAGTTATCATAGGGCCCTGCGCGCACCCGGTGCCAGGTCTCGTTTTGCCCGACCGTGACCGTTTGTATGGATGCATCCAGACCTAATAATGTTAGCCGCGCCCTAAGACTATCCGCCTGTTCCGGTGAACGGAAAGAGCCTGCCTGCAAGACGTAGGTGCCTTTCTCTTCTACTTGGCGCACGCCACGGTGGGAAGGGCCGGTAATCTCGTAATCGGGAACTACAACTTCCATTTCCGGCAGGATGGTATAAAACTCGAAACGAGGCCGTGGCGACGGCTTCTTATCCTGCTTGTGCCTTTCTTGCGCGGACTGCCGGGCTATTACAGCCTCTTTTTTCAGATTTGCCTTTATCGGCATTGAGGACTTGAGATACACAAGCCCGGCCGCCATTAAACCCATGCCAATACCACATAACATCCATACCCAGCCGGGTACCGGCTTCTGCTTACGCTTTCTGTTCAGCCTATTTTTATAGTCTGCGGTCATAGTTTACATGCTGTCCGGTACAGATACCCCTAATAATTGCAAACCATTTGCGACCACCTGCCGCGTAGCTTGAATTAGGTTGAGCCGCGTGTTGCGTAAGGGAGCATCGTCCACTAAAAAGGTATGGGCGTTGTAATAAGTATGAAAGTCATTGGCCAAATCTCTTAGGTAATGAGCCAGCTGATGAGGTTCATGCTGTATCGCCGCATTTTCCAAAACTTCCGGGTAACAGGATAGGCGAACCATCAGTGCCTGTTCATGATCTTCCTGTAAAAGGTCTAAATTATTATTACCTTGGGCGGCATCCCACTCCCACCCCTTTTCTTGTAGCTGGCGAAACACACTGCAAACCCTGGCATGTGCATATTGAATGTAATATACAGGATTATCGTTAGACTGGGACTTGGCCAGATCCAGGTCAAAATCCAAGTGTTGCTCACATTTGCGTATAACGTAGAAAAACCTCGCAGCATCGTTGCCCACTTCCCGCCTAAGCTCACGCAAGGTAACAAACTCACCGGAACGAGTTGACATGGGCACTTTGTTCCCACCGCGGTACAGTATCGCGAACTGTACTAGTAGCACGTCCAAACGGCTGGGGTCATCACCGATAGCGGCAAGCGCTGCCTTCACGCGCGGCACATAGCCGTGATGATCGGCGCCCCACACATCGATGACACGGTCATAGCCACGTTCCAATTTATTTATATGGTAGGCGATATCCGATGCAAAATAAGTGGTGGCGCCGTTTTCTCGCACTACCACCCGGTCCTTTTCGTCACCGAAATCCGAAGACCGGAACCATAGAGCGCCACCTTGCTCGTACACATGGCCGCCTTTCTGTAAGCGTTCGATGGCCTGTTGTACGGATTTGTTTTCAGTAAGTGAGCGTTCTGAAAACCACTCGTCGTACTCAATACCGAACTCTTTCAAATCCAGGCGGATATTCTGCAAGATAGCGTTCAAACCTTCATCGAACACTTCCCGGTAAATTTTCGCGCCCAGCAATTGCCGGCAGCGGTCGATCAAACCGTCTATGTGAGCCTCTTTGTCACCGCCGTCAGTCTCGTCGGGTGGCAAATCGGAAAATATTTCTTCTACAGTGTGGTGCCAGGCCTGTTTTTGACGACGATGCAATGCCGCACCAATATCCCAAACATAGTCGCCACGATATCCGTTCACAGGAAACGGGGTTTCTTCGCCACACAACTCCAGGTAGCGCAGGTATACGCTTACCGCCAGGATATCCATCTGGCGGCCGGCGTCATTGACGTAGTATTCCCTATGTACCTTATAACCCACAGCTTCCAGCAGGTCGGCGACCGCCGCACCGTATGCCGCGCCTCGGCCATGACCAACATGCAACGGGCCAGTGGGATTCGCGGATACGAATTCCACTTGCACGGACTTCGCTGCCCCCAAGCGACTACGTCCATATCGTTCCGCCTTATCCAGGATCTCACTAACCACCGCATGGTAGGCCGTATTTTTTAAATAGAAGTTGATAAAACCCGGGCCAGCCACTTCTATTTTCGTTATGTCCTCAGATTCCGGCAGCGCGGCCACCAGTTGTTGAGCCAGGTCACGGGGCTTGCAGCGCGCGGCTTTGGCCAGGGTCAGGGCCAGATTACTGGCATAGTCGCCATGGCTACGGTCCCTGGTGCGCTCCACTTGGATGGTAACGCCGAGGTCCCCGGGCAGCTCATCGGCAGACTGCAACGTAGCGACTGCCGCCTGCAGCAATTGTTCCAATTCGTGTCTCATACGAAAGATGCTTTTGTAAGAATCCTACTACTACCGGGCCGGACCTCGGGGACAGGCTATTATCACCGTCCGATTGCGCCATGCAACCGGCGACCGTATTGGATCCGGGTGCCTGGGAAAAGCCCTGT
>JAZFSS010000248.1:0-3572 GCA_036446275.1 Gammaproteobacteria bacterium
CAACTCCCCGCCGTTGCGGCTGACCCACAAGGCAACGACTATAGTCAGTTCCATAAGCGACGCTTCATCGAACGGTAGTTTCAGACGCGTCATCCAGCGATTCAGGTCGTTTAACAGTACGAACGTATATTCTCCTAATTCAGTGATTGTGTGGGGCTGTAATACAGCATCATCGTGAGTCGTGGTTGCCGTTTGCCCGGTTTCGGCCCGTACCAACAGTTCAGCTAACCGATCAAAGGCCCCTGACAATAAAGAGGGATCCGGAAGATCATCAGTACCCGATTCCTGTGCATCGGCGCTATCCAATAATTCGCTGATTATCGGTTGTAGTGCATCGCGCAGGTATTCGCTACTTAGAGAAGGAAACCACATTGGTAATGTAAACCACTAGCTTGGCTAGCCAATCATACCCCATTTCTCTTATCCCCGGCTGGCGCCACGGACCATTTCAGGCTCAAGGCCTGGTAGTAGGTCAGTATTCAAAAACTGTAAAGAGAGGGGCGAAATATCCGTCGCTCAATCTCGCTACACCGTCCATGGTTACGCGCGAATCGGAGGCGTCTCGCTCCACCGTTCGTCGCTTCGCCCCGTCGCTCCGCAATCCTGCTGCGCTCGGGTACCAGCCCAAACCATCCGTGGTTTGGGCGTTCGCCGCTCCTATTCCGCGGCTCACCCTGCTCCGCTCGAAAGCCCGGGGTTCGTCTTCCCTGACGAACCCGTTCGCCGGGATAAAGGTCCGCTGGACCTTTATCCGTTTCCGGCTCACCCCTGTTTCGCTCGTCGCCTACGACGCGCCGTGTATTCCTCCCCTCTCTTCGCAGTAATCGAAACTAACCCACTACCGAAAGATCATATTCCCTGGCTGGCGCGGACCCGGCCTGGCAGGCCGGGATCGAAGCTCCACTTGGAGTTTTGTCCCGGCATCCCACCGGGTGTTGGCAGGTCGCAGTGCCGGTTCAGCAGGTCCGAAAACTCTTTTCTTGGTATGCGTGTTGCGCCAAGACTACCAAGATGTTTTGAGTAAATTTGACAGTCGATAAAAGGGAATTCCCAGGCCAGCAGTTGTGTAGACAAATACACAAAAGCAACCTTCGAGGCATCCCGCGTCTGGGAAAACATGGACTCGCCAAAAAACACGCGGCCGATGGCGACTCCATAGAGACCGCCGGCTAAGCGGCCGTCTTGCCAGTATTCGACGGAATGGGCCATGCCCAGCTCGTGCAGTTTTTGATAGGCCGCAAACATTTCCTCCGTAATCCAGGTGCCTTGATCACTCTTACGGGGCCCGGCGCAGCGCACTACCACTTCTGAGAAAGCGGTATCCATGGTGATCTCATAATCGGTTTTGGCCACCGTCTTTGCCAGACTCCTTGATACCTTGACGTCTGCAAGAAATAGCACTGCGCGGGGATCGGGACACCACCAAAGAATCGGCTGTCCTTCGCTGTACCAAGGAAAGATCCCGGCGCGATAGGCCTGCAGTAAGCGACCAGGGGAAAGATCACCGCCCACTGCCAACAGACCGTCGGGTTCCCGTAAAGCGAGCTCGACATCCGGGAAACTGTATTCGTGATCGCTGGGATCAATCCAATAAGGCCCCCGATATTGATCGGTCATCGCAGGGAAGCCTTTTGTTCCAGAGCATCTGAAGACGGCGCCTTTTCATCCGTTTCTTTGTAGGGCGAGTGTGTGCTGAGTTCCTGTATATTTTCCCGGATGGCTGCGGATTCATGTTCCAGAAATTGCCCGATTACGGTGCGAAACCGCTCGTCGGCGATCCAATGGGCTGACCATGTGGGCGTGGGAAGAAAACCGCGGCTAATCTTATGTTCTCCCTGGGCGCCCGGTTCAAATCGTTTTAGACCATTGCGTATACAGTATTCAATCCCCTGGTAATAACAGGCCTCGAAGTGCAGGCTATGATAATTGGAACTGCATCCCCAATAGCGCCCGTACAAGCAATCCTCTCCCCGTAGATTAAAGGCGCCGGCCACCGCTTTGCCATCGTCGTAGGCCAATACCATGACAACGGATTCGCCCATGGTGGCTGCAATCTGTTGGAAGAAGGCCAAATTCAATGTAGGGAAGCCCCATTTGCGTTGATAAATGGATTGATAGAAATCATACATGGCCTGCAACTGAGCATCCGTAGCCTCATTTCCGTGGACCACCTGCAACTCCAGTTTGGCATCCCGCACATGGCGCCGTTCCCGTTGCAGTTTTTTACGTTTCTGGGCGCTGAGACGTGACAGAAAATCATCAAAGTCTCGGTAACCTTGGTTTTGCCAGTGAAACTGCACACCCATGCGACGCATGAGCCCGTGTCTCTCCAAACGCTGCGTATCCTCTTCCGTCGTAAATAGCCAATGCAGCGATGACAACTCATTTCGACTGCCTACATCAAGGGCCGTGGCTATCAGTGCGTTGGCAATATCCTCTCGTTGAGGCGACTCTGCAATCAACAAGCGGGGACCGGTTGCCGGTGTATACGGAGCGGCCACCACCAGTTTCGGATAATAGGGTAGTCCTGCACGTTGGTAGGCGTCCGCCCAAGACCAATCGAAGACAAACTCGCCATAGGAATTGAATTTCCGATACATGGGTACGGCGCCGACCAAGTCGCCGCTATCGCCATAGGCAGCCAGGTGGCTAGGGATCCAGCCGGATTGCTCGCCTACACAACCGGTGTGTTCCAATGCCGCGAGAAATTCGTGCCGCAAAAATGGCTGGCGATTACCACAGAGGGCGTTCCACTCGGCGGCAGTAACAGAATCAATGCTTTCCAAAACCGAGACGTGCATCGAAATATGTTACCGCACAAAAAGAATTATTAATTATTAATTAAGAATTAAGGATTTATAGGGCGGCCTTTGGCCGCGGATCGCATTTGGCGAGATAAATCCCGACCTACCAGCGTTTTCGGATTTTATTTTTACGGCCGTAGGCCGCCGAAATTTCTTTTCTTGGCGTCCTTGGCGGTTCAAACTTTTTTATCTTGGCGCCCTTGGCGGTTTAATTTGTTTTTTCTTTTCCCGTCCCCCGGGTTATCAATCGGCCTTTTCGGCTAATGCATCCAAATACTTTTCCGCGTCCAAGGCGGCCATGCAGCCGGAGCCGGCGGAGGTTACGGCCTGCCGGTATACATGATCCGCCACATCGCCCGCCGCGAATACACCGGGCTTGCTGGTGGCGGTAGCATCGCCGCCTGTTCCGCTATGTACCGTGATGTAGCCATGTTGCATGTCCAACTGAGCTGCGAAAATCTGGGTATTGGGTGTGTGACCGATGGCGATAAATACGCCCTGCACCGGAACCTCCTAGGTGTCCTCGCCTTTGGTGCTCTTGATGCGGATACCGGTGACGCCTTGTTTATCTCCCAGCACTTCGTCCAAACCTTGATCCCACTAGATGGTTACGTGGCCTTCGTCTACCTTTTTGAACAGCCGTCCCTGCAGGATTTTCTCGGCCCGTAGTTTATCCCGGCGATGAATCAGCGTTACGTGAGAGGCAATATTGGCCAGATACAACGCCTCTTCAGCAGCAGTATTGCCGCCACCCACCACTGCAACGGG
>JAZFSS010000249.1:0-3377 GCA_036446275.1 Gammaproteobacteria bacterium
GCTTTCCCTGCAAATGCTGCAACTTCTTATCCTGTCCTGGTTGAAGGGAGCCCATGTGCCCTTTATCGGATTGCTGGTGTGGGCGCTGGCGGAATTGTTGAGCCTGGCGTTAAACGTATTTTTGTTTTCCATCTTGATCCAGGTGATCCTCAGCTGGGTAAACCCCGGCGCCTACAACCCGGTATCTTCCATCTTGTACAGCCTGAACGAGCCTTTGCTGGCCCCGGTAAGAAAGTTCCTGCCGCCCATGGGGGGCATCGACCTATCGCCGATGGTCGCTATTATCGGCATTCAAGTAGTCAAGATGATGCTGCTCCCACCGCTGCTGCACCTGGTCGGATGATGCCGGTCGGGTGTTCAGGACATTGATTATCTATCCAAACTGCGCCCAGTAACCGATGACGGATGCCGGCTGGTATCGGTGGCAGGGGGAAAACCTGATCCTGCGGGTGCGGATACAGCCGCGGGCGGCAAAAGACGAAATCGCCGGGCTGTACGGAGACCGGCTCAAGGTGCGCATTACCGCCCCGCCCACAGACGGCAGGGCCAATGAACATCTGCGGGCATTTCTCGCCAAACAGTTCGGCGTACCCAAGACCCGGATCACACTACTAAGCGGTGCCGGCAGCCGGGACAAACGCCTGCGGATCAAGAACCCTCAGCGAATCCCGGAGACTTGACCCCCACTCAAGCAAGCTGTTTATGCCGGGGACAGCCGAGCTCGTGATCATTCACCATGCCAACGCTTTGCATGAACGCGTAGCAAATAGTCGGCCCTACGAATCGGAACCCCCTTTTCTTTAAGGCCTTGCTCAAGGCGTGGGACTCCGGGGTTTCCGCAGGGATCTCTTTACACGATCGCCACTGATTAACGATGGGCTTGCCGCCGGTAAAACTCCAGACAAACTCGGCGAACGAACCCATAGACGACTGGATCTTCAGGTACGCCTTGGCGTTATCAACGGATGCTGCAACCTTGAGCCGGTTACGCACGATCTCCGGGTTTTGCAAAAGCTGCAGCTGCTTTTTCTTAGTAAATCGGGCAACCACCTGGGGATCAAAACCACAATAGGCCTTTCGATATCCCTCGCGCTTTTTTAAGATCGTGGTCCAACTGAGTCCCGCCTGGGCCCCTTCCAGAATAATCATTTCAAAAAGGTGGATATCGTCATAGGAAGGAACGCCCCATTCGGTGTCGTGATAGATGGCATCCAAATCCGATGCGTTAGCCCACTCACAGCGCTTAATGGCAATCCACCGTAGCAATTGGTTTTCCGGGCATTGTCAGATATTAATACCTGGGCCCACGGTTAGGGCGGTCTCCTTTTGGTTTGGCCTGATTTACCTTGATATTTCTTCCTTTCATGTCGCTTTCGTTCAGCGCCTTTATCGCTGCGTCCGCTTCCGAGTTGTTTGGCATCTCAACAAATCCAAAGCCTTTGGATTGCCCTGAGAACTTATCACTGATAAGCGTCGCACTGGATACTTCACCAAACTCAGAAAACGCCTCTTTCAAATCGCCCTCAGTTACGCTGTATGCCAGATTGCCCACATAAATATTCATAGTTATCCCTCTATTCCGTGTGTTGATTGAGATTGCGCTATCGAAAACCAAGCACACAAATTGTTCGATAGCGAGAACTAACAATCGATCGATTCGTTATTTCACGTGCCACACCTGACGCCCACACGAACGACCACGCGGTAGCAAGACTCAGCGCCGCCGCCTACCCAGGATCAATCCTCGCCAAAATTGCGGCCGCCTTCAGGCCCCAAACTGCATTGAATAGGAATACAAGAAGCGGCGCAAGCAGCCCTAGTTCCAAGCCAAAGATACCCTTGTGCGCCACGAATGGAAAGATAATGAGTAACTGAACCGCCGTTGGGCCAAGGCTCCATACCAATCCGCGAATATATGGTTGGCCTCTCAACACGGGAAACAAAAAGAGAAAACCCCACAATCCTCCCCAAACGATACGTGGGTAGAGCCACGCCAGGGTAAATGAGGGCGCGATGCTCACGCCTAAGGCGGCAGTAATCCCGACGGCTCCCGCGAGCCATACGACGACACTATTCGCTAAACCTCCTGCACACCCGGCAGAGAAGCATAAGGCCGTCCTCTGCAAGGACACATTCATCGCCTTTTAGAATTCTTTAAATTCATTGCCGTATTAATTCATTCCGATCAGTATGTTCAAACACCTTCCCATAAATCTCTACAATGGTCGTTTCCGAATAAGCTAGTTTGCCATTTCCTACAGTGATCCGGTGATGGAACTTAGTAGTACGTGCATTTTCCTGCATAAAAGGTGACTGTATAATTTGCCAGTCTTTGTCGTTAAGGCCCGCAGAGACATCCAAGACAATACTACCGTCAGTGTGTTTCTCTCCACTATGGGTTCCGCCGGCAAGCACACTGACTCCACGGGGAATGGTGAGGGACTGCATGATGACCCCTGACCTTGCATCCCACATCCAGTAGCCGGTTTCGTCGTGAAATACCTTATCGTTTGACTTGCGTTGAACGATTTGGCGGTAATGAACGGCTGCCAACACCTGTGATTTCGCATTGCTGACATCACCAATGGCTGTAAAGGTAATGGTTTCATAATAGGGATTGTTTTCAGCGCCATCCCGCTCAGGCGCAACATCAAGGCCTTTACCCCCCTTCCAAACCCCAACCAGTTCCCTTAACGGACCGTAATCGATGTCTTTAGTGTCACTCACTTCTTGCCCCTGTTTGTTTGCCATTTCATGCCGGATCTTATGCTCTAACGCTGCAAATCACCGGCAGCAAAAAGCAGAGCGCCGAGGAACGAGGAGCGTCGCTTTTTACCGCGTCCTTTCTCAAGCCGCTTATTAGCCGTAGTTCAGGCTACCTTGTGCTTGGCGATGAGTTCGCGGACCTTTGGAACAAGCTCACTCGGAATTTCCATAACCGTTTGGCCGGAAGCCTCAAAAGCGGCTTCATCCTCTGCTACGGCTTCTTCCTCAGTCTGCGACTCATAATGGGCGAGGACCTCTTTAACCCGCTTCTCGTCCCAACCCGGAGGGAATTTACTTTGTTTCATTTGCTCTTTCTCCGATGACGACGCCTATAAGCGATCAGTGGTTTACCATGAAGATCGTAAGCTGTAATAACAAAAATGCTATCTGGTTCTGGATCTGCTATATATTACTCTTAAATAGCGCCCTTCCGAAGTTCGCCCGATTGCGACTCGTGAACCTTTGCGTGCGGGGCGGTCCTCGCCGGGCCGACTTAATACCTTTTCTACTTCCTGTTCTGAAACATTGTGCCGGTAGATGTGCGGCTGTTCTGTTTCAGGATCAATGTAATACCTTATTTTCACGATTCCTTTCCTTCTTTTATATGGCTA
>JAZFSS010000250.1:0-2550 GCA_036446275.1 Gammaproteobacteria bacterium
CCAGGTGACCAATGGTTGGCCGGGACATCGCCTCCAGGATGCGTGGATTAACATCCGAAGGTCCAGGGCCCATCAAGGTGCGTTCCGGGGGGTGAAACGAAGAGATGCTCATATACGATTCCGTTTAAATGGTAACCAACAAAAAGGCCCGCAAGTCTATCATTTTGTTCGGTTTAGGAATAGCCCAATAAGCTAGATTTTGTTTGAACCGCCAAGGACGCCAAGACAATTCATGTAATAACCGCCAAGGGCGCCAAGAAATAAATGCAAAACCCCACAAACATTATAACGGAGACAAAATACATCAGTGCTGGAGATTCTAAGCTCTTTCCAAATTGCCAGTTATTGTTAAACCACTACTACATCACACATTGATTTCGTCTGATTATACTCAAATAGTTATTGGCAAAAAAAATCTTGGCGTTCTTTCGGCAACTGCTCCCGGCGTCGCGTAAAGCGCCTACTGTTGGTGCTCTACCTCCTGCATCGCCTCAAGCGCCTACTTTTGGCCCTGCAGTCGGGCGCTCTTGGCGGTTTAAACTTTTTCATTAATATCTTGGCGTTCTTGGCGGTTCATGCATATCATCAATACAGGTAACAACGCACGGTGTGGGATCCGTCGCGTTCCACGACTGGAGGGTAAGCACGCCGGCATTCCGGTCGGGCGTGGGCACAACGGGGCTGAAAATGGCATCCCGCGGGTGGATTCACCGGCGATGGAATGTCGCCTTCCAGACGGATAACCGCGCGCCGGGTCTGCGGATCAATCTGTGGTATCGCGGATAACAACGCCTGGGTATAAGGATGCAAAGGCTCACCAAGCACCTGCTGCACGGTACCGGACTCCACGATCTTGCCCAGATACATGACCGCCACTTGATCCGCCAAATAAGACACTACCGACAGATCGTGGGTAATGAACAGATATGCCAAGCCCATGTCGCGTTGCAATGCTTGCAGTAAATTTAGAATCTGCGCCTGCACTGACACATCCAGGGCGCTGGTCGGTTCGTCGCATATCACCAGTTTCGGCTTCACCGCCAAGGCCCTGGCAATGCAGATTCGCTGGCGCTGACCGCCGGAAAACTCGTGGGGATATCGACCGCTGTGTTCAGGTGATAATCCCACCTGCCCAAGCAATTTATCCACTTTATCACGACGGACCCTGGCATTCGTTTCCGTACCCTGGGCCCGCATCCCCTCCTCAATAATGTCCCCAACCCTCATGCGGGGATTCATGGAAGAGAAAGGGTCCTGAAAGATAATTTGAAAGTCGCGACGATGCTTACGCAGCTCCCGGTTGGTCATGGCCGTAAGTTCGAGATTATTGAAACGCACACTGCCGGCAGTGGGCCGTATCAGCTGCAGGATTCCCTTGCCCACGGTGGTCTTACCGCACCCGGACTCTCCCACCAGCGCAAGTGTTGTACCAGCAGAAATATTCAGCGACACCCCGTCCACGGCCCGTACATGGGCCACTACTCGCCGGAACACGCCTTGATGAATAGGGAAGTGGACCTGCAGATCCCGAACTTCCAGGAGTGCCTGACCATCGTCAGACAACCTGGAACCAGCATAGGAAACGGCAGCCTTGTTTTCTGGTTCCCGTGTCTCGGCTGGTGATTCGTATCGGCTATCCGCAAGGTGACAACGCACGCCCCGGTCTGCCTGGTTTCCGTCCCTCAGTTTGATCCATGCCGGCACCTTCTCCTTACATAGACTCCAAGCGCGGTGACAACGGGGTTCGAACCGGCAGGCCGTAAAATCCTGATCAAGGGCCGGCACGGTACCGGGAATGGTAGCCAGCGCCCGATCCCGTTTGCCGGTATCGGGGAGGGACTCAAACAGTTTTTGGCTGTAAGGGTGCCCCGGAGCCCGAAAAAAGGCGTCCTTTGACGCCTGTTCCACAATCTGTCCCGCATACATTACCGCCACCCGATCCGCGGTTTCCGCCACTACGCCCAGGTCATGGGTAATCAGCATCACCGCCATGCCGGTGTCACGCTGCAAATCCTTCAGCAGCTCCAGTACCTGGGCCTGGATCGTGACATCCAGGGCGGTGGTGGGCTCATCAGCGATGAGAACATCCGGTTCCCCCGCCAGTGCCATTGCAATCATGACCCGTTGCTTCATGCCACCAGATAACTGGTGAGGGTATTCTCCGTAGCGGCGTTGCGCGTCCGGGATACCGACGGCATCCAATAACTCCACCACCCGCCCTCTTGCGGCGGCGCCCCGTAAACTTTGATGCTGCTGTACCGATTCCAGGATCTGCTTGCCAACGGTCAGTACAGGATTCAGGGAGGTCACGGGTTCCTGAAAAATCATGGCGATACGCCCGCCACGAAACTGGCGCATCTTTACCTCGGGCAGCCCTAACAACTCCACTCCATCCAGCCAGATCTGGCCAGACACGATCCGGCCGGCGGGTTCCGGTAACAGACGCATGATCGATAGCGCCGTCATGGACTTTCCACAGCCTGATTCACCCACTAGCGCAAACGTTTCCCCGCGCCGAATATCCAGACTGACCCCATCCACCGCCCGCAC
>JAZFSS010000251.1:0-3216 GCA_036446275.1 Gammaproteobacteria bacterium
GGCCAGCACAAATATATTTGCCATGGGCTTCATAAGGTCTGTTCGTAATAGTTACTTAGTTTTTTCAGATCCGAGGCAAGATTGTTAGCCAGGTGCGGCGGAGAAAACACCGCATGGAACCGGGCTTGAGGGTCTACCAGCAGTATGGATGCGCTGTGGTCGACCAAATAATTATCGCTTGATGTTGCTTCCTGCTTGGCATGCATGATTCCCAATGGTCTAGTTAAATCGTCGATGGCCTGTGGTGACCCAGTGACTCCGATGAAGTCCTTATTAAAGTACGATACATATTGGGCCAAATGTTCCGGGGTATCCCTTTCCGGGTCCACTGACACCAACACAAACTGCACAGTGCCGCCGGACAGCCGCGTATTGTGCAACTGCTGAGCCGTTTTTTGCAGAGTAGACATTGTGGTGGGGCAGATATCAGGGCAATGGGTGTAACCGAAAAACAGCAAGCTCCAGTGTTGATGCAAGCTTTCCCTGGTGAAATCAGCACCGTGCTGGTCGACTAGCTGGAAAGATGGTAGCAGTAGCGGCTCCGGAAGCCGGGTGGCCTGTTTCAGCTGTGGCGGATGTGGTTGCCTTGGCATCCACCATAGACTCGACGCGATCACAATTGCAAAGGCTACTACCGCTACAATTTTGATTCCCATGCGTGAATCTATTTTACTCTTGTTTAATCGGTTCATAGAGGCACATTATCCCATAAAGACAGTGGTCTGATCATTTTCCCCAGGACGCGGATGCATTATTATGCCCTATCTGTGAATAGGGTCTCAATTTATGAGCAGTAACGGCCAGGATACGCATGGTTTGGCTACCGTGGCGGATTTTATCCGCTGGGGGGCGAGCCGCTTTGCGGAAGCCAAACTGGTGTTTGGTCATGGCACCGAAACCGCACTAGACGACGCTGCGGCATTGGTGCTGTACGCGTTGCATTTGCCCGCTGACCTGCCGGAAGTCTATTTCAGGTCCGTGCTGACGGAGATGGAGCGCGGTACCGTACTTGCACTACTACAGAGACGAATCGATGAACGGCGTCCTGCTCCCTACCTGACCAATGAGGCTTGGTTCGCGGGGCTGGCATTCTATGTTGACGAACGAGTATTGATACCCCGTTCACCGATTGCGGAACTGATCGAAAGAGAATTTACTCCATGGATTGAGCCAGGCTCGGTGGCAAGAATACTGGATCTTTGCACTGGCAGCGGATGTATTGCCGTAGCCTGTGCCTATGGATTTCCCCATGCGCAAGTGGATGCCCTGGATATTTCCACGGATGCCTTGGATGTTGCCCGCCGTAATGTGGAGCAGCATGGTTTGGCATCGAGAGTACGTCTGATTCAATCGAATCTATTTGAAACCCTGGCAGCCGATCGTTACGACATTATTGTCAGCAATCCCCCCTATGTGTCCAATATGGAGATGTCGAAACTGCCTCGGGAATTTCGTTATGAGCCGACAGTAGGGCTGGCTGGCGGCGGGGATGGCCTGGACGCGGTACGGGTGATTCTCAGGCAGGCATCGAGGTGTTTGACGCAAAACGGCATTCTAGTCGTGGAAGTGGGTGACAGTGCCGACGCAGTGATGCAACAATTTCCGCAAATACCGTTTTTGTGGCTGGATTTCCAGCACGGTGGCCATGGGGTGTTTTTACTGACCGCTGAACAGTTGGGAACCTGCCAATCCGAATTGGAACAATCGGCATAGAAATGATGAATATTGATGACCTGCTGGATAAAAGGCCCGCAAGCTTTGAGCAATATCTGGATTTGGTGGAACAGGCCCTGTTCGAGATCAATGAGCTGCAAAGATCCGCGGAATACGATGAGGAATCCCTGGGGGAGACGTTGTTCTTTGTGGCGGACTTGGGAAAGAGTGTGCGCGCCCTGCGTACCTCATTGGAGGATGGAAGCTATAGACATGCCGATACAGACTTGGCGTTCATGTCATTGGTGGAAAGCCAAGATTTAGAGGCGCTGCCGTTTAAGTATTTGCTACGGATTATTAATACGACACACCGTAATGGCCTTAGGGAAGACGGTGATTAGAGATCCTCGCTCGATCGAGGGAGGAAGGTTGGCGTCAAACTTTTTAAACTGTGCTAACGCAATTTGTAAATCAGCCCGGGGGACATCAGCACTTCATCCTTTTCCAGCTGATCCAGTGAGTATTCGTTGTCTACACATTGACCGATACGATCGAAGATGTAGGTGCCGAATTGGTTGTGGATATATTCAAAGATCGGCCGGCCTAGGTAACTGCCGATGCGGGGGCCGTGTTTGGGGTTTTTGTCGCTCACCGGTTGCCTCATCGATAATTTTGGGTGGTTTCTAGCCTATCGGCGTCCGGCCCTAGACCTTGAGGACGTCGGATATCGAACACGTTACAATGGCGCCTATGTCCGGCAATACTTTTGGAAAACTGTTTACCGTTACCTCATTTGGAGAGAGCCATGGCCCGGCGCTGGGCTGCGTCGTGGATGGTTGTCCCCCGGGGTTAGAGCTGTCTGAGGCCGATTTGCAGCACGATTTGGACCGCCGTAAACCCGGCAAATCGCGCCATACCACTCAACGGAGGGAGACCGATGAGGTGCAAATACTGTCCGGCGTATTTGAAGGGCGTACCACGGGGACACCTATTGGTTTGCTGATCCATAATATGGACCAGCGTCCCAGGGACTATGCGAAAATTATGGATCGGTTCCGGCCCGCCCACGCCGACTATACTTACCAACAAAAATATGGTTTTCGGGATTACCGGGGCGGTGGACGTTCGTCGGCGCGAGAAACCGCCATGCGCGTAGCGGCCGGTGCCATCGCCAAGAAGTATCTTCGGGCCAGTCAGGGAATCGAGATCCATGGGTACCTGGCCCAGCTAGGCCCCCTGGAACTGGAGCCCAAGGATGTAAGCTCGGTGGACCAGAATCCGTTTTTTTGCCCCGATCCGGCTCGGGTAGCCGAGCTGGAAGCCTATATGGATGCCTTGCGCAAGGAAGGGAACTCCGTTGGAGCGCGAATTACCGTGATTGCTCGCGGTGTTCCGCCGGGGCTTGGCGAACCTATCTTTGACCGCTTGGATGCGGAGATTGCCCACGCACTGATGAGTATCAATGCCGTGAAAGGGGTGGAGATCGGTGCCGGTTTTGCCAGTGTCAGCCAAAAGGGCACCGAGCACCGGGATGAAATCACCCCGGCAGGTTTCTTGAGTAAC
>JAZFSS010000252.1:0-8129 GCA_036446275.1 Gammaproteobacteria bacterium
TGGATCTATCCATGGAGGATTTGATTACGGAGGAGGACGTTGTGGTCACCATGTCTCATGCTGGTTACGCGAAGTCCCAACCCCTGTCGGTTTACAGCGCCCAGCGAAGGGGTGGTCGGGGCAAGAGCGCCACCAGTGTTAAGCAGTAAGATTTCGTCGACAAGCTCTTTATTGCCAGTACGCACGACACTATCTTGTGCTTTTCCAGCTGTGGCAAGGTGTACTGGCTAAAGGTCTATCAATTACCTCAAGCCGGGCGTACCGCGCGCGGCAAACCCATCGTTAATTTATTGCCCTTGGAAGAGGGTGAACGAATTAACGCCGTGTTGCCGGTGCGGGAATTTGAAGAGGACCGCTATGTATTTATGGCGACCACCTCCGGCACCGTGAAAAAGACACCGCTGAAGCATTTTTCCAGACCCCGATCCAGCGGTATCATTGCCGTGGATCTGCGGGATGGAGACCAATTGGTTGACGTGGCTATTACTGATGGGGCGCGAGAGGTACTATTGTTAAGCAGCGTCGGCAAAGTAATTCGTTTTGCTGAATCGGCGGTCAGGCCCATGGGGCGTACGGCCTGTGGCGTGCGGGGAATTAGGCTGCGGCCTGGGCAGAAAGTAATTTCGCTCATCATTGCCGAAGAGGGTAGCAGTGTGTTGACCGCGACGGAAAAAGGTTACGGTAAACGCACACCTATCGGTGAATATCCGACCCATGGGCGTGGTGGCCAAGGGGTAATTTCCATTCAGACTTCGGAGCGCAACGGACTGGTGGTCGGCGCGGTACTCGTGAAGGACGATAACGAAATCATGTTAATCAGCGATGCGGGTACGCTGGTGCGTACGCGCGTGAACGAAGTGTCCAATATGGGGCGCAATACTCAGGGTGTGAAACTAATTCGCATCAGTGCAGGCGAAAAGCTGGTTGGCATCGCACCTATCGTTGACACGGAAGGAAACGGCGCAGAGGAATTGTCGGAGTAACCCCGGGAGCGCCGGTTTATCCGTCAAACCGGGTTAGGTTGGGCGTGAAGTGACGAATATCTAGCACTCATCCCCACCACAGGTAAAGAAATGTCGCGGATATTCAATTTCAGCCCAGGTCCGGCGATGCTGCCCGAGGCGGTGCTCGAGCAGGTGCGGAAAGAACTATTGGACTGGCAGGGCACCGGCATGTCGGTGATGGAAATCAGTCACCGAAGCAAGGAATTTATGTCCGTTGCCGAGCAGGCCGAATCCGACTTGCGGGAACTGTTGCAAATCCCGGATACGTATAGTGTGCTGTTTCTCCACGGCGGCGCCAGCAGCCAGTATGCTATGGTGCCCATGAATCTATTGTCAGGACGGCGCCGGGCGGATTACATCAATACCGGGGTGTGGTCAAAAAAGGCCATTGCTGAGGCTGGCCGGTTTTGCGATGTAAATATTGCCGCCAGCTCCGAGGCGGAAAATTTTACAACGATTCCTAACCGGGAAAACTGGCGCTTAGATCCCGATGCCGCTTATGTGCACTATACCCCTAACGAGACCATCGGCGGCGTGGAGTTTCATTGGGTACCGGATACCGCAAATGTACCATTGGTGGCGGACTGCTCGTCCACGCTTCTCTCGCGGCCCATTGATGTATCCAAATATGGAGTGTTGTATGCATGCGCCCAGAAAAATATAGGTCCGGCCGGATTGACCATCGTAATCGTTCGGCAGAACCTGATTGGCAAGCCGTTGCAGGGAACCCCGGCGATGTTCGATTATCAGGTGCACCATGACAGCCAATCCATGTACAACACGCCTCCCACCTTCGCCTGGTATCTTGCCGGGCTGGTGTTTAAATGGCTCAAGCATAGTGGCGGCCTTAGCGTCATGGCGGAGCGCAACTACCGTAAGGCGCAAAAGCTCTACAAATGTATTGATGGGTCAGGTTTTTACCACAATCCGGTGGCGGTGGAATGCAGATCTTGGATGAACGTGCCCTTCATCCTGACGGACCCGTCGTTGGATCAGATATTTTTGGAACAGGCCGCAACGGCAGGGCTGGCGGCCCTAAAGGGGCACCGCTTGGTAGGGGGCATGCGCGCCAGCATGTATAACGCGATGCCTGAAGCAGGAGTAGACACATTGGTTTCGTTCATGGCGGAGTTCGAACGTCAGCATGGCTAGGCTCTTGTATGGTGGTGAAACATTGCCGGTCCTACGGAAGTTGTTGGGATTTCGATGTATAAGATTCAGACTTTGAATAATATCTCGGCGGCAGGTCTTGATCGGTTGCCGAGAGACCGCTATGAGGTTGGATCCGAAATTCGGCTACCGGATGCGATCCTGGTGCGCTCGCATAATATGCATGGCATGAAAATCCCCGCATCGCTGAAGGCAGTAGGTCGTGCAGGGGCCGGGGTAAATAATATCCCCGTGGCTGAGTTAAGTAAAAAAGGCATTGCGGTCTTCAATGCCCCGGGTGCTAATGCCAACGCGGTGAAAGAATTGGTAATCACCGGCATGTTGTTGGGCGCTCGTAATATTTGTCAGTCATGGCAATTCGCCCGTGGACTAAGCGGCGATGACGATGCCATACACAAAGAGGTTGAATCGGGGAAAAAACGCTTTGTGGGATTTGAACTGCCTGGCCGCATGCTGGGTGTTATCGGGCTTGGTGCGGTTGGTGTCCAGGTTGCGAATGCAGCGTTGGCATTAGGCATGAAGGTGACTGGCTACGATCCGGAGATTACCGTTCAACGTGCCTGGCAAATGTCTTCTGACGTGCAGCAGGCTGCGGGCCTGAATGATTTGTTGGCAAAATCTGACTTCATTACTTTTCATGTGCCGTTGATGGACGCCACCAAGCATATGATCGACGCGGAACAGTTGCGTCTTATGAAAGACGGTACGGTGATCCTGAATTTCTCCCGTGTCGGCATCATTAACGATGAAGATGTTATTGAGGCAATTGATTCAGGTAGAATCTATGCCTATATATGTGACTTTCCCAGCAATCTGCTCAAAGATCACCCACGCGTGATTACGCTTCCCCATATTGGCGCTTCCACCAAGGAGGCAGAGGAGAACTGCGCCATCATGGTGGCCGAGCAAATCCGAGATATCTTGGAAAACGGGAATGTGCACAATTCTGTCAATTTCCCGGACATAAATATGCCCCGTAACGGGGGGCACAGGGTGGTTGTGGTTAATGCCAACGTACCAAATATGCTAGGCCAGATTTCCACTGCCCTAGCGAACTCCCGGCACAACATTATCGATATGTTGAATAAATCAAGGGCCGAGTTGGCGTACACTTTGATGGATGTGGAGAACAGACTAACTGACGACTGCGTAAAAGCGATTGCTTCTATTGACGGCGTGCTTTCGGTTCGCACGCTGTCGGATCAAGACGGTTAACCATGAGCAAGGAAAGAAAATTGCAGTCGTTGCGAGACAGTATTGATACGCTGGATGATCAACTGCTTCAATTGATTAGTGAACGCGCGCGTCTCGCGCAGCAAGCTGCTGGGGCTAAGCGGGAGGGTGGTAAGGATGCAGAATATTACCGCCCCGAGAGAGAAGTCGATATCCTGCGGCGCGTACAGGAGCATAATCCGGGACCGCTCTCCAATGGGGAAATTGCGCGTCTATTCAGAGAAATAATGTCCGCTTGTCTTGCCCTGGAACAACCGATGAGTGTGGCATTTCTTGGGCCCGAAGGCACATTTACTCAGGCCGCCACACACAAACACTTTGGGCGTTCCGTAAGCACAGTCCCGATGGTGGATATCGGTTCGATTTTTCGGGAGGTGGAGTCGGGCGCGGTGCAATATGGCGTGGTACCGGTGGAAAATTCCACCGAAGGCATGATTCATCATACATTGGACATGTTCCTTAATTCGCCGTTGCGAATATGCGGCGAGGTGGAGCTGCGGATTCATCACTACCTGTTAGGGTGTGGAGGCGGAATAGAAACCGTGGAACGAGTGTACGCACACCCGCAAGCCTTAGCCCAATGCCGGAGCTGGCTGGATACTCATCTTGCCCGTGCGGAGCGCATTGGCCTGAATAGCAATGCGGAAGGAGCGCGCAAGGCGGAGACCGATTCAAACGCCGCGGCCATCGCCGGTAGCGCCGCGGCTAAGATCTACGGGTTAAAGGTGCTTGCAAGCAACATCGAAGATCGACAAGGCAATACCACGCGCTTTCTGGTCATTGGGGACCAGGATGTGGCGCCTAGCGGCAAAGACAAAACCTCACTGCTGGTATCTGTGAAAAACCAACCCGGCGCTTTGTACCGATTGCTGGAACCCATGGGCCGGAACAATATCAGTATGACCCGGATCGAGTCCCGGCCATCCCGCCGTGCTGCCTGGGACTATGTATTTTTTGTGGACTTCGAAGGCCATGTGACAGATAAGGCTGTGGCCGATACCTTGGTGGAACTCGAGGCTCAGGCCGCGTTCCTGAAAGTATTGGGATCCTATCCGGCAGCGGCACCGCAGTGACCCGGATAGGCCGGGTTAGTTAGCTGCGGGGACAGTTGACGTTCCATTGCGATGCAGTTTTCCTGACCGTATTCATGGCGACCCAAGCGAAACTGTTTTTTGATTTAGCCACGCCAGGCGTGCGTGGACTGCGCCCTTACGAGCCCGGCAAACCGCTCGATGAATTAGAGCGCGAACTTGGGATAAGGAACGCCGTTAAACTGGCTTCCAATGAAAATCCCTTGGGACCGAGTCCGAAGGCCATGGCCGCGGTGCGTGAAGTGGTTCCTGAGCTGTACCGCTATCCTGACGGCAACGGCTTCGCGCTAAAATCGGCATTATCTATCCGGCACAAGGTTCCCATGGGCAGTTTGACCTTGGGCAACGGCTCTAACGACGTTTTGGAAATGATAGCGCGCGCTTTTCTTACGCCGGATCACGAGGCGGTCTTTTCGGAGCATGCCTTTGCCGTATATCCCATCGTCACCCAGGCGGTTGGAGCGACCCCGCGAGTAGCTCCGGCACAAGACGGTAGTGACGGTGCCGTATTCGGCCACGACCTAGAGGCCATGAAGTCGCTGGTCGGAAAGCGAACCCGCGTCATATTCGTAGCCAATCCGAATAATCCCACCGGAACATGGTTGCGATCCACTGATTTGGATGAATTTATCAGCGCCATGCCGGGGCATGTGCTTGTAGTAGTGGACGAGGCTTACTTCGAATATGTAGAGGAGCCCGAATATCCCAACACCATACCGTGGGTCGCAAGGTACCCGAATCTGATTGTTACCAGGACTTTCTCCAAAGCCTATGGACTGGCCGGTCTGCGCATCGGCTATAGCGTTTCCCACCCCGACGTGGCTGATTTGCTGAATCGCGTTAGACAACCGTTTAACGTAAATTCGATGGCGGAGGTTGCAGCCCTTGCGGCCCTGGACGATGAATCGCATCTACAGCGGTCCCGACAGATGAACCGGGACGGTATGAAGCAGTTGACCGAGGCCTTTTCTGAGTTGGGGCTGGAATATATTCCCTCGGTGGGAAATTTCGTGTGTGTCGATCTTGCCAGGGATGCGAGTCAGGTGAATGAAAGCCTGCTCCGTTGCGGCGTCATCCTGAGGCCGGTGGCTAACTACGGGCTCCCGAATCATCTGCGCATTACCGTCGGATCCAAGCAAGATAACCAGCGAGTCATTGCAGCGTTACGAAAGGCACTATTGTGACGGACGAATTTGTAATTAACCGGATATGCATCATTGGCGTGGGTTTGATCGGAGGGTCGCTGGCGCTGGCGCTGCGCAATGCCGGTGTTTGTAAGGAATTCATTGGTTGCAGTCGCGACACAAGGCATCTGGATAGTGCGGTGCAGTTGGGGGTGATTGATCGCTATGACACTGTCCCCGCGGCCGCGGTTCAGGAAGCCGATTTGGTAGTGGTCGCTGTACCCCTTGGTGCGATGGAGGCGGTATTCGTTGCGATGCAACCGGGGCTGAAGGACGGTTGCGTGATCACCGATGTGGGCAGCGCCAAGGTTTATGTGCTGGACGCGGCGCGAGCTGCATTCGGCGCCTTGCCAAACTATTTCGTGCCGGGGCATCCGATTGCCGGCACAGAGCAAAGTGGCGTTGAGGCGTCGGTGCCGGATTTGTTTGTGGGGCATCAAGTGATATTGACACCTGATGAAGTGACCGAAAAAAAGGCGCTGAACAGGGTGCGGTCAATGTGGGAGGCTACCGGGGCTAAGGTCACTGAAATGAATCCGCAACACCATGACGCTATACTTGCGGCTACCAGCCATTTGCCTCATATATTGGCGTTCAGTCTGGTAGACAGCCTGTCGCGCTTGGAAGATCAGCACGAGGTATTTCAGTACGCGGCCGGTGGGTTTCGTGATTTCACGCGGATCGCAGCCAGTGATCCGGAGATGTGGCGTGATATCTGTTTGGCCAACGGAACGGCGGTACTGGATATGATTGGTCGGTATGGCCGGGATCTGGAGCAGGTCTGCCGGGCGATTCGCGCACAGGATGGAGACTTTCTGTTGCATCTGTTTCAAAGGGCCCACGACGCACGGCGACGCTATGATGAGGATAAAGGATAAAGGTGTCGTTGTGAGGATGGCCTTCAGCCCCCGGCCTCAATAGTGAGTAGCGTTCGATTCTCTATCCAACCCGGTGGC
Source organism: Gammaproteobacteria bacterium (assembly GCA_036446275.1). Classification (GTDB taxonomy): domain Bacteria; phylum Pseudomonadota; class Gammaproteobacteria; order JAZFSS01; family JAZFSS01; genus JAZFSS01. The sequence continues at coordinate 6,639 of JAZFSS010000252.1, forward strand.
ACATTACGCGGTCGAATTCGTGTGCCGGGCGATAAGTCCATATCCCATCGGGCTGTGATGCTTGGAGCCGTGGCGGAGGGCACCAGCGAGATAAGGGGTTTTCTTGAAGGCGAGGATAGCCTGGCAACCCTTGCAGCCTTTCGCGCGATGGGGGTTTCCATTGATGGTCCCGACAATGGGCATGTGACTATCCGTGGTGCCGGGTTGCATGGTTTACAGGCGCCGGCGGGCCCTTTGAATCTAGGGAATTCCGGGACTTCGATGCGGTTGCTGGCTGGCATTCTGGCCGGCCAGTCCTTTGATTCCACGCTGTCCGGCGACTCGTCTCTGACCAGTCGTCCTATGGGACGTGTCACGGAACCGTTAACGGAGATGGGGGCGAAGATTGAATCCAGTGTTGCGCGAACCGCGCCTCTCGATATTCATGGTGGCGCTAGACTTCAGGGGATCGATTATCGGTTGCCGGTAGCCAGTGCCCAAGTGAAGTCCAGCCTGCTACTGGCCGGGTTATACGCGAGTGGTCGTACCTGTGTTACGGAGCCGGCCCCAACCCGGGACCACACGGAGCGCATGCTGCAGGGAATGGGGTATGCCGTGTAACGTGATGGTGCGACGGTATGCGTGGAAGGCGGTGGTAGTTTGCAAGCGGCTAAGATCGATGTCCCCGCTGATATTTCGGCGGCGGCATTTTTTCTTGTAGGCGCGAGTATTGCAGCAGGATCTGATCTGGTGCTGGAGCATGTAGGCACCAACCCTACCCGCATTGGCGTACTTAACATTCTGCGCGCCATGGGAGCTTCAATAGAAATCGGTAGTAGAATGGAAATAAGCGGGGAGCCGGTATCAGACATACGGGTACGGGCCGCCCAGCTCCATGGCATTGAAATCCCGGCGGATCAGGTGTCGTTAGCGATAGATGAGTTTCCCGCCATCTTTATTGCCGCGGCCTGCGCCCGTGGCCGCACAGTCTTGACTGGTGCGGAAGAATTGCGCGTAAAAGAAAGCGATCGCATACAAGTGATGGCTGAAGGGCTATCTACGTTAGGTATCGACGTCCAACCAACGCCGGACGGTATCGTGATTGAGGGGGGTTTTCTACAAGGTGGAACGGTTGACAGTCACGGCGATCACCGTATTGCCATGGCTTTTGCGATGGCGGGTCTCAAGACATCCGCGAATCTGGTGGTTCTAGATTGCGCGAACGTGCAAACATCCTTTCCCAATTTTGTAGGTGTGGCGCGGAGCGCGGGCCTTGAGTTGGCCGAGCTCCATGATCGCGAATAAATGGCTTTGGCTGCAATCAGATTTTCGGTAGTGGGTCAGTTTGACGTCTTGTCGTCTGGCGGAATACCCGTTAAAGCGTCGGGCACAAGTAAATTCCGCCCTACAAAGAACGGTATTGTAGGGCCGAATTTATTCGGCCTGTTACACGCTGACCCACTACCAGATTTTCCGAGCGGTCATGACCGATAAATCCGTGCCGGTTATCAC
>JAZFSS010000253.1:0-4874 GCA_036446275.1 Gammaproteobacteria bacterium
GGGTCAAAATGGACCTGGTGCCGGGCATGGTCACCTATCTATGGTTTACCCCCACCAAGACCGGTAGGTACGAGATCCTTTGCGAAGAATTATGTGGTATTGGTCACCACACCATGCGCGGCCATGTGGTGGTGGAGGAACTAGCCGATTTTCAGACGTGGTTAAACAGCCATCCAACCTTTGCCCAGACCCAAGCACGGGCGCCCGGCAATGCGGTAGCAGGTAGATCACTCTATGGGGTGTGCGCAAGCTGCCATGGTTCTCAAGGTGAGGGCAACCCCCAGCTGCATGCGCCGAAATTGAGCGGACAAGAAGGCTGGTATCTGAAACGACAGCTGCAATATTATAAGCAAGGCGTCCGGGGTACACACGTCGACGATGTGTATGGTAAACAGATGGCGCCCATGGTCGCGACGCTGGCGGATGAAATCGCCATTGATAATGTCATCGCGTATATCGAAACGCTGCCGGACCTTCCTGTGCCATCCACTGTCAATGGCAATGTGGCAAAAGGCAAAAAAATCTATAAGACCTGCGCGTACTGTCATGGCGCCGATGGGCTAGGCATACGGGATACAAATGCGCCCCGCGCAGCGGGTATGAACGACTGGTACTTGGTCACCCAGTTGAAAAATTTCAAGCAGGGTATCCGCGGCAGCCATCCTCAAGACATGCACGGCCCGCAGATGGTGCTGATGGCGGCGATACTCACCAGTGACCAGGCCATCAATGATTTGGTCGCCTACATCAATACTCTGCAATAAGAGACTTTAACCAAATCGAGCATAACGAAGCATAAGCTAAGAGGTTACTTTTATGTCTACCGTCGCACATGACGAAACGGCCTTTGTCCCGCCTGTCGAAATCGAGGAAGTAGAACTTTACCATCCGAAAACCTGGTTGGGTAAATACGTCTTTTCCCAGGACGCCAAAGTCATCGCGATTCAATATTCCGTTACGGCGATCGGCATAGGCATGGTGGCTTTGGTGCTGTCCCTGGTGATGCGGTTGCAGCTCGGTTTTCCGGACACCTTTTCTTTTATCGCCCCCGGCGCCTATCTGCAAGCCGTAACCATGCATGGCATGATCATGGTCATTTACCTGCTTACCGCACTGTTCCTGGGCGGATTTGGCAACTATCTGATCCCGCTGATGGTAGGTGCCCGGGACATGGTTTTTCCCTATGTCAACATGGTGAGTTACTGGGTCTATCTGCTGGCCGTGTTGATACTGGTGGCGAGCTTTTTCGTGCCCGGCGGGGCCAGCGGTGCCGGCTGGACCCTGTACCCGCCCCAGGCCATCCTTGCGGGTACACCCGGGTCGGATTGGGGCATCATCTTTATGCTCGTCTCCCTGGCCCTCTTCATCGTCGGCTTCACAATGGGTGGTTTGAACTATGTGGTAACGGTACTACAAGCCCGCACCCGGGGCATGACCCTGATGCGCATGCCTCTCACCATTTGGGGCATTTTTATGGCGACCGTCCTGGCGCTGCTGGCCTTTCCCGCCTTGCTCGTCAGCGCCATTATGATGATCTTGGACTGGTCGCTGGGAACCAGCTTTTTCATGCCTGCCATCGTCTCCCTGGGCCAACAATTAGAGTACGAGGGCGGCAGTCCGATCTTGTTTCAACACCTGTTCTGGTTTTTCGGCCATCCAGAGGTCTACATCGTCGCCCTGCCGGCCTTCGGGATCGTATCCGACCTGATCAGCGTGCACGCCAGAAAAAACATCTTTGGCTATCGAATGATGGTCTGGGCCATTGTTGCCATCGCCGCCCTCAGTTTTGTAGTGTGGGCACACCATATGTACGTGAGCGGAATGAATCCGTACTTCGGTTTCTTTTTCGCCACCACGACGTTGATCATCGCCATCCCCACGGCCCTCAAGGTATACAACTGGGTGCTAACGCTGTGGCAGGGTGACATCCACCTCAACGTGCCGATGCTGTTTGCGATCGGGTTCGTGTTCACGTTTATCAACGGCGGGCTGACCGGCCTGTTCCTCGGCAATGTGACCGTGGATCTACCACTTTCGGACACCTATTTCGTAGTGGCCCACTTTCATATGGTAATGGCCGTGTCGCCAATCCTAGTGGTGTTTGGGGCGATCTATCACTGGTACCCCAAGATTACCGGGCGAATGCTGAACGACACCATCGGCAAGATTCACTTCTGGTGTACCTTTGTCGGCACCTATGCAATCTATTATCCCATGCACTACCTCGGCTTTCTGGGCGTGCCCCGTCGCTATTTCGCCATGGGGGCCACTGACTTTATGCCGGATTCCGCCCAGAGTTTGAATGCAAGTATCACGGTAGCGGCGTTGTTTGTTGGCGTTGTCCAGCTGCTGTTTATATATAATCTGTTCTGGAGCTATTTCAAAGGTAAAAAGGCCAGTGGCAATCCCTGGAATGCCACCACGCTGGAGTGGCAGACCCCCGACACCCCGCCGAAGCACGGCAACTTTGGCAAGGAACTGCCCCTGGTGTATCGCTGGGCATATGATTACAGCGTACCGGGAGCCAAGCAGGATTTTATTCCGCAAAATGTCCCGCCAACGAGCAATGAGCGATCATGACAATCACCTTACTCTTTATGGCTGGGCTAATGGCTGTCGTCGTTTGGTGGCTGGTGCGACAAACCATCGCCGCCAGGCCCTGGGTGGCGCAGGGCCAGCAGGGTGCAACCGAAGATTTTAGCGACAGCACCTTGCACCAGCCCGTTGCAAAGCTCGGTCTGTACGTATTTCTCGCCGTAGTCACTTCTCTGTTTGCGCTTTTTATCAGTGCCTACGTCATGCGCATGAAACTAGGGGACTGGCGTCCCCTGCCGGAACCGGACTTGCTGTGGATAAATACCGGTGCGCTGATCTTGAGCAGTATCGCCCTTCAGTGGGCACGGGTTTCCGCGCATCAGGAACAAGCGGACAGAATGAGAGTCGGCCTGCTGGCGGGTGGCGTGTTCGCCTTGGCCTTCATGGTCGGTCAGCTGTTGGCGTGGCAACAACTAGTCGATTTGGGCTATTTTGTGAATACCAATCCGGCCAATGCGTTCTTCTATCTGATTACAGGCTTGCACGGTTTGCACCTGTTGGGCGGCCTGGTAGCCTGGAGCAGGACTACCATCAAGGTGTTTGGTGGCATGGAAGTGGCTGACGTACGTCTGAGCGTGGAGCTGTGTGCTATTTACTGGCACTTCCTGCTCCTGGTCTGGATGATTTTATTCGGTCTGATGTTATCTACATAACATAAAGGTTAATCGACATGGCAAACGAAGCAGTAGCAGATACGGGGCGGTCCATCGCCATGGTTGAGGGCCTGCCGGGCATTGTCGCCGACTGGTCCTCGGATCAGCGGGCCTTTAAACGGGTGCCCTGGCACAAGGCCATGATGTGGATCTTCCTCCTCAGCGATACCTTTATCTTCACCTGCTTCCTGACCAGCTACATGACGGTGCGCATGTCTACCACGGTCCCTTGGCCAAATCCCAGTGAGGTATTTGCATTAACGATCGCGGGCCACCACATCCCCTTAATCCTGATCGCCATCATGACCTTTATCTTGATTTCCAGTAGCGGCACCATGGCCATGGCGGTCAGGTTCGGCTATCAACAGAATAAAAGAATGACGGCTTTCCTGCTGGTGATAACCGCGTTATTTGGCGCTAGCTTTGTGGGTATGCAGGCCTTCGAATGGACCAAACTGATCGAAGAAGGGGTACGACCCTGGGGCAATCCCATGGGCGCGCCTCAGTTTGGCGCGGCCTTTTTCATGATCACCGGCTTCCATGGCTTTCACGTGACGGTGGGCGTAATTTTCCTGATTATCACGGCGGTGAAGGTGATGCGGGGCAGTTTTGATATCGGGCGGCCGGGCTTTATGACCGGCAGGAAGGGGAACTACGAGTTCGTCGAGACCATGGGCCTTTATTGGCACTTCGTCGATCTGGTGTGGGTATTTATTTTTGCATTCTTTTATCTGTGGTAGGGGACGACAACATGGCTCACGTAGAAGGTCAACAACATCCTATTGGCATCTATTTCTGGATCTGGGGACTGCTGTTTGTTCTCAGTGCCGGATCCTACATGGTGGACTACCTCAATTTCCAGGGTTACCTTAGATGGTCCCTGATCCTCGTGTTTATGTTTTTGAAGGCAGGGTTCATCGTCGCCATTTTCATGCACATGCGCTGGGAGCGGCTGGCACTCGCCTGTGCGATTTTAATACCTACCGGTGCCTTGCTGGTGTTGATCGGCCTCATGTCGTTTGAGGGTGACTACGTTAACGCCACACGGGGCATGTTCTTCAGTACAGAAAGCGCGGCGCCGGTGGGGCAGTTGGTAGACCATGTCGTGGGACATCGGTAAACCTAACCCGGGCCTGCAACTCTAAATAGCGATTGCCGCTGTTATGGCCATGTTTCCTTAAAGAAACGTGGCACTTTTTTCTGAAACTCAATAAGCCAGTGCTGGCCGGATGCTTCAATCCCCGCCAGTTCCACTTGCGGATGAGATTTCAGCACTTTCTCCAGCACCGTCTCCTGATTGGACTCGAGATCTACGAAAAAGATATGTTTATCGTCCTTTAATGCCTGTTCAAAACGGGCAAAATGGTAGTTGGGTTTTTGAATACCAAACAGCCCACCCTCCCAAGTGCAAAAACCCAACAGTACGATAGCAAGGAAGAAAAAAGGCATCCAACCGGCAGCGGTCTCCGTCCAGCCGGCAAAATAGGCGACCAAAAGAACCAGTACAAAGGCACAAACACCAAGCACGGCGCCAAGCACGGCTGAGTGGACAACATCTTTCTTCATAAACGATTGGACCCGGTGCAGATGCTCATGATGATCTAACTCCGCGTCGTGCGAGGTGAG
>JAZFSS010000254.1:0-2749 GCA_036446275.1 Gammaproteobacteria bacterium
GTGCGGGGCCGGGTGAATTGGGTTTCTTTCATTAGGAACATGAAGCGCCCGCTGTCCATGGCCCGGCCGATGAGCGTGCCGGCGACTTGATCCAGTTCCGCATAGCCGGCGGCACTGGTAATCACAAACTGAACCGGCAGCCCGCCGCCGGAACCGGGTAGACTGGCACGGGGAAATACGGCGATCTGCAAACCGGCAATCTTATCCAGCTTGGCCTGCAATTCCGGCTGCACCGCCATCTGTGAACGGGCGCGTTTGGATGGTTGCTCCATCTTGAACCCGCCAAAGGTTGTGGTGGTCTCGCCGAAGCCGAGCAGGAAAAAGCTCTCGTGGAATTCCGGCACGTCCTCAAAGGCGGTGACGATCTCCCGCACATAGGCCTCGTCGTATTCGATGGTGGCGGTCTGGGGAGCGGTGGCCTGGAAAAATAAAATGCTTTGGTCTTCCGTGGGGGCGAGTTCATTCTGACTGGTAACAAACATAAAGTAGATGGACCCCAGCACCACGACCGCAAATACCGCGGTGACCGGCAAATAATCCAATACGCCATGCAGCAGTTTCTGGTAACGCCGGGCTACTCCCGTAAACCAGTGCTCTACCCACTGCTCAAACCGGCCCTGCTTCCCATGGGGCTTGAGAACCTTGGACGAGAGCATGGGTGACAGGGTCAACGCCACCACCCCGGACACCAACACTGCACCGGCCAGTGCAAATGCAAACTCGGTAAACAGGGTTCCCACCAGGCCACCCATGAACCCGATGGGCGCGTAGACCGCCACCAGTGTGGTCGTCATGGCGATGATGGGCAGCGCCAGTTCCCTTGCCCCAATCAGGGCGGCATCAAGCCGGGATTTGCCCATCTCGATATGGCGGTGCACATTTTCCACAACAATAATTGCATCATCCACTACCAACCCAATCGCAAGTACCATGGCCAACAGCGTAAGCAGGTTGACGGAGAAACCCATCAACAACATGAGAAAGGCTGCGCCAATGAGTGATAACGGTACGGCAACCGCCGGCACGATGGCCGCGCGCAGGGAGCCCAGGGTCAGATAGACCACTAGTAATACGATGAGCACTGCTTCAAACAGGGTTTTAAATACCTCGTAGATGGAATCTTCGATAAACACGCTGGCGTCATAGGGGATGTGCGCGTCTAAACCTTCCGGCAGCTGACTGCGAATATCCGGCAAGAGGTCCCGCACTTGTTGCGCGACGGTCAGAGGATTAGCGCCGGGCGCAGGGTCCAGCCCGATAAAAATGGCCGGCTTGCCCTTGTACCAACTGGTAGAATCGTAATCTTCAGCACCCAATTCCGTAGTGGCGATATCCGACAACCGTACTAAGGTGCCGCGCGCCGAACGCACCACCAAATTACGAAAATCCCGGGCACTGGCAACATCGGTGGTAGCGCTAAGGTTCATAGTGGTGTAGGCGCCCTTTGCCTGACCGACACCTGCCAGGTAGTTGTTATCCAGCAGCACCCGCCGCACATCCCGGGCCGTGACCCCTAAGGCCGCCATGCGTTTTGGATCCAACCAAATGCGCATGGCAAAGGTCTTGTTACCCAGCAGCTCCGCCTTGGCAACACCGGGAATCGCCTGCAACTTGGGTTGCACTACCCGCAATAAATAATCGGTGATCTGTGAAGGCGACATGACTTCACTGTAAAAGGCGAGATACATGAGGGCCGTTTGGTCACCGGTGGTAACATCGATCACCGGGTCGTCGGCCTGTTCCGGCAACACATTGCGCTGGCTTGCCACCTTGGCCTGTATTTCCGCCACCGCGGCGTTGGAATCGTAGTTGAGTTCCATATGGGCCTCGATGGTGGACCGGCCCTGGGTGGAACGGGAAAACAGGTAATCAATACCTCTAGCCTCGGCAATGGCCTGTTGCAGCGGCGTGGTAATGAAGCCCTTGATGAGTTCGCTGCTTGCGCCGGGATAAGAGGTGCTAACCGTGACCACGGTATCTTTGGTCTCGGGATACTGGCGCACCTCCAGAGAAAAGACCGCCCGCAACCCGATCAGCACAATTAACAGGCTGATAACACTGGCCAGCACCGGACGATGGACAAACAGATCCGTGAACTTCATCCGCCGCTGACTCCGCCTTTCAGTTGCACCGAGTTGTCAATCGCAATCGGCTGGCCATTGCGCAGTTTTACCTGGCCCGCCACTACCACTTGATCGCCCGCCTGCAAACCTTTGATGATTTCCACGCGGCCTTGGCGTATGTCGCCGGTCTTTATTTGACGGCTTTGCACCATTAACACGCCGCCTTGATCCTCAATAAGGAATACGGATTCACCATAGGGGTTATAGGTGATGGCGGTACGCGGCAGGGTCAATATACCGTCACGGGCGGGCAGCGCCGTGCGCACTTCGGCAAACATGCCGGGACGCAGCATTTGCCGCGGATTATCCAGGGTGGCGCGCAGTTGTACCGTGCGGGTACCGGGATCGATGCCGGGATTGATGGCACTGATACTGCCTGCAAAGATCCGGCCGGGATAGGCCTGTACTTCCACGAGTATAGATTGGCCAACACTAAGCTGCTCAAAGTTTCGCTCAGGTAGCGCGTAATCAACATAAACGGAATCCAGCGCCTGCAAGGGAACAATCTGCGCGCCAGGGGAAAGATACTCGCCAAGATCCACTTGCCGTATCCCTAGTAAACCGGCAAACGGCGCGCGAATTTCTTTCTTTACCAGTGATGCATGCCTGGAATTGACAGTGGCCTC
>JAZFSS010000255.1:0-3525 GCA_036446275.1 Gammaproteobacteria bacterium
GGTATTTTTGGCGTGGTTTCGGATTGCATCTGCAATAGTGCAGGCGGTTAATTCTGCCAGCGTCGCCTGAATATCAGCGTCTTTGGGGCTCTCGCCTGATAATGATTCCAGAATATCTTGTAACCAAGCCGGGTTGAAAAGCTCACGGCCAGTGCTTTTTGGCGGTGTCTGCCGGAAATAGGGCGCCGCCAAGAGCGATGCCAATAACGTCGCATGAACTGTGCCTGTAGCGCCCCAGGCGCCATGGGAATCGCAAGCCTCGCCACGGCATCGTAGACACCACGCATCCAACAATAAATTGCCGGGGCCGGTATCAAATCCGCGCAGTGGTTGCGTGGGGTCCGCAGGTAATAGGGTGACGTTGGCGATACCCCCCAAGTTCAAGATGACCCGTTCTTCGGTCGGATTTTGAAATATTGCGGCATGAAAAGCAGGTACCAATGGGGCCCCTTGACCGCCTGCCGCCAGATCCCGGCCACGGAAATCGGCGACTGTGGTGATGCCGGTGATCTCCGCGATATTGTTGGGATCGCCCAACTGAAGGCTGAAAGGGGTTGGGCCATTGGGATCATGGAACAGGGTCTGACCGTGACTACCGATGGCCTGTACGTCCATGGCGGGGGTTCCGGTGGCCTCCAGCAGTGCTACGGCGGCTTCGGCGAATAACCGTCCCCAGCGCACATCCAACCCACCCAACACCGATAAACCGACTGTTTCTGCGGATTCCATGCACTCCAGTAGCGCTTGGCGCAATTCCTGGGGTATAGGGTGGCAATGGCTGTGGACCAAAACTGGGGTGGTAGCGCCCAGATCTACCAGGATCCCATCTATGGCATCCATGCTAGTACCCGACAACAGGCCGATATATAGCTCAGACATTTTTTGAAGAGTCGGCAGTTGCCGGCTAGTGAGTGTGAAAAGCCCCTATCCAGACCGAGGGGCATCATATCACCCTTACGGTCTCCAGCGCGGCCACAACGGCCCTGTGCCGCCCATGTTAGGCAAACCACGGGGATAAACCTCAAGTGATGATCTTTATTGCCGCTACGGCTTAGTAAGCCCCGCGATGGGATTCGGGCTGTGCCTTGGTAAAAGAGTGAGGGATTACCCCAGGATCCAGGTACCTGCAAGCGGCGACACGGATAGTCCCATCCGTTAGCTATTGCTTTGAGGGTTCCGCGGTGAAGGAAAGTACATTTCGGGTGATATTAGGCCTCTGGTTGCTGGTGGCCTTGAGCTTCGAATTACACATCATGACCTTGGCGCTGGTCGGGCTGCTTTTATTTGAAGGCATGACCAATTGGCGTATTCCGCTACTGTTATGTCGGCTACGGGGAGAACCGCCGCCTACGGACCTCAGTATCAATACCCAACACTGGATTCCCTTTGATGCGGAGCGTTTGCAGCGTCTTGTCATTGCATTGTTTTTGATGAGTGCCTATTTACTGTTCCCACAGTATCTATGGTGGCTACCCTGGTTTATCGCTTTTTCATTGCTGGCAGGGGGCTTAACCGAAATCTGCCCCGTGGTTCTAATTCTGCATTGGGCCGGTTTCCGGTAGAGCATCTGTATGGATAATCTGCCAGCAAGTAGCTTCCTCTCCAAGGAACCAAAATTTAATCTTTGTACACGGATCACTGTGGTGGTGTTCTGGTGTCTGGCTCTGGTGGGGCTGGTATGTTCCATTTTTCTTCTTAAGGATGTGGAGCAGGACGTAGTGCAACAGCGCCAAGCGGTGATTGAGCGTTTTGCCTATCGTGTTGAGTGGGCGATGTTTGACGCGCTGGCTCACCGGGGGCCGCAAGACCTGACCCAGAAACTGGAGTCCCTTGCCCGGCGTTTCGGGGTGAATGGCGTCAAGTTGCACTTCGATAATAAAATTTTAGTGATTGGGGATACTGGGCCGGACTTGGACAACACAAGCCGAAATATTTATATGGACCGGCCCGATAACACCCGGCAGATGGCGGCCGCAACCATTACGCTTTATTTCCCCACTGTCAACGAACTGGTGAAAAGCAAGCGCAATCGCGTCATGTTTACTATGGGGCTTGTGTTGCTGGTGTTTGGCGCCGCCCTGCAGCGTATGCTTTCGCAGGTGCTGACTAAGCCTATGCGGCAGATGGTAAGCGTGGCACAGGCGGTTTCAAAAGGGGAGATGACGCGTCGATTTGATGATTCCAGCGGTGATGAGTTTGGCTACCTCGGAGGATTCATTAACCAAGCGTTGGGCGAGCTTTCTTACCAAGCTGCCCACGATCTCGTGACCGGGTTATATAATCGCCGCGAATTCAACCGACACTTACATCGTGCCTTGCAAACAGCCCAGCGGGACGGCCAGTCTCACGGGCTTTGTTATCTTGATCTCGACCGTTTCAAGTTGATTAACGACACCTGTGGTCATACCGCCGGAGATGAATTCCTGCTGCAGCTTTCTCATCACCTCCAGCAGCACATGCGCAAATCCGATGTGTTGGCTCGTCTGGGAGGCGATGAATTTGCCGTGCTGTTACAGCATTGTCCGCTTACCCGGGCCACGGAAGTAGCGGAGGAATTATTGCAAACTATCCAGGAATTCAGGTTTGTTTGGGAACACAAGTGCTTTCAAGTTGGTGTAAGTATCGGGCTGGTGGAGATTGCCAGCACGAGCGAAAATGTCGTTGAATTAATGAACAATGCAGATATGGCCTGTTACGCGGCTAAAGAAGCCGGCCGCAATCGGGTTCATCTCTACCAGCATGATGATTCTCAAGTGAGTAAGTATCGTGGTGAGAGGGCCATCGCAACACAGCTTATCGCGGCCTTGGACGAGGACCGGATGCGCGTGTTCTTCCAACCAATTCGCGCCCTATCAGATGGCCAGCAAACCGATCGTTACGAGTTGTTACTGCGAATGCTGGATTCAGACGGCGTGTTGTTGGAACCGGATCGTTTTATTCCAACCGCGGAGCGGTTTGACTTAATGCCGGCATTGGACCGTTGGGTTGTAGAGCAGGCCTGTGAGTTATTGAAAGATTGCTCCGCAATGGACTGGAATCCGGTGTTGATGATTAATATTTCAGGGAAATCACTGGCAGATGAGACTTTTCTTGAATTCGTCTTGCAAGCAATTTCCGGGAACAATATTAGTCCCAATTGCCTTTGCTTTGAAATTACAGAGGCCGCGGCGATCGCTAATCTAACGCTTGCTAACCGTTTTATGAGTCACCTTCATGAGATGGGGTGCTGCTTTGCCTTGGATGACTTTGGCAGTGGTCTGAGTTCCTTCGCCTACCTTAAAAATCTGCCCGTGGACTATTTGAAAATTGACGGTTCTTTTGTACGGAACATCAGCACTAGTGAAGTGGATCGGGCCATGGTAAAGGCTATCAACCACGTCGGACACGTACTCGGCATGAAAACGATCGCCGAGTTTGTCGACCAGGCTGCGGTCGTCGACGTGCTTCGTGAACTGGGGGTCGATTATGCACAGGGGTATTGGATATCCGAGCCCCAGCCCTTGCAGCAGCTGCGTGATTCCGGCG
>JAZFSS010000256.1:0-2411 GCA_036446275.1 Gammaproteobacteria bacterium
CCCGTAATTTTTGCGATTTAGGGCCTGTAGAAGGCTGTGGATTTACCGCACTGGAAGATCAAAAATTTGATGTCATTATCAATGCCACCGCAGCGGGACTAAAGGGCGAAACACCGGTCTTGCCGGGGGGAGTATTAGCTGTCGATGCTTGGTGTTACGACCTGATGTATGGAGACCATCCCACGGCCTTCGTGTCATGGGCGCAAAAGCAGGGAGCGGGGCGGGTGGCAGACGGTCTCGGCATGCTGGTGGAACAGGCAGCGGAATCGTTTTTTTTATGGCGTAATGTGCGGCCCGAAACCAGGGATGTTATTGCCGTCTTGCGAAGTGAAATAGGGTAGATTCTTTATTTTTCTAGGGAAACTCTAATTAACTGAATGTGCTGGTCATTGCGAGCGCAGCGCGGCAATCCATGTCACGAGGACGCGAGAGCGTCCGTGGTGATCTTATCGAGATCCCTTCGCATTTGCTCGGGACACCTGCGGTGGATTGCTTCGTCACTTTGTTCCTCGCAATGACGACACATCAGAGCTTCCCCAGGCAATAGAATATTGTCTGTGTTGAACCACCCAGGCAGGTGGTTTGCTCACCGGTTCTTTGAGTTGCTGAGTCGCCATACCCCGGCGTACTAACCGCTCGTATCCCCGAAAACACGGGGTAAACAAACCATAAATATCCAGCTGCGGGGGCACCCTTTATGACAGCGGCTTTCTCAGCCTTGTTTGCGCCGCACAAGGATTACAACTACTAGCAACACCAATAAAACGCCTGCCGCCGCCAATACAGTCCAGAGTGAATATCCAGCCATGAAACTGGAAGCAACGATGCGAATTATTCCCGATCCCGCGGCACTGTAATGATACTTGCCATCTTCATACTCGGCGACAAGAGTGACTGCATACGCACTATTCTCTAACGCAGAGAAATTCTCGACCGTGTATCGCACCGATTCTGAACCTTTGGGAGCAATGGTTATTTGGTCCTTATCCTGTAACACCGCCAGCTCATCCGGGAGATGCAGAGTTATATCGAGCTCGCGGGCTACCGAGTCGTTATTACGAACTGTAAAACTTATCGTTCCTTTTCCATTGGCAGGAATATTTACATTTTCCGCGCGAACCAGCACCTTGCTTACTACCGGATACTCAAAATCATAGAAGCCAACCGCAAGTGCGGTAAACGGGTATGCATTGGCGTCCTGGTAATGGGTCTTGATGAGTACGGGATAGTGCCCAGGCAAACGAAATACATTATCAATAGGAAAATCAGAGGACGCCTTTTGATTCACACCAAGCTGTGAAACAGAAGCACTTACAAATTCCTGTTGCCCTGCCTGGACCTCGAATTGGATACCATAGGCGGGTTCATCCCCGAGATTCTGAGTAGTCACTGTCAGCAACAAGCCGTCTTCCTTTTTAACAATCAAAAAATCCGTCGCCATTGTAATATAAGACGCGTTAACGTCTGCATAGAACAACAATGCGAGCGCGGCTAGTCCGTGTGCTAGTAATTTCATCGATACACAATCCTGGCTTTTCCCAGCATGAAAGGATAGGTAATCCCGTCACGATCCACAAGCGCTACCCTAGACAGACGATAAACAAAAGAGCTTTTTCCAAATTCCGCGACCCCGTCATTCCGGCGAAGGCCGGAATCCAGATAAAATAGCAGAGAAGCCGGTTTGGCAAGATTCGTATTATGACTTACTGTGATGGTCGCGGTTAACGGAAATGTGATGGTAGCCTGGATTCCGGCCTTCGCCGGAATGACGACATATCAGAGGTTCCCTAGGCCGGATATCAGGATGCAGACGAATCCGTTGAATTAGTTGCCTTTGGCTCCCGCAGCAATAGCATCAATGCCCCTGGTAGCGTCGAACCCCACAACACCAGCAAATACACTGCAGACAGGGCTAGCACGGAAGCAGAGTCAACCCCAAGCGGCAATAACAAGCCCATCATTGCGCCTTCTCGAGGCCCAAGCCCCCCTAATGAGATTGGCAGGCTGGCCACTAAGAATACCAGCACCAGCACGACTACTAATTGAACCGCGGATATGTTGATGCCAAGTTTGGGCGCCAGCACTAAGAGTGCCAACACAACCAGCAGCTGGTTCAAAACCGACAGCGCGAATGCGATCAGGATCAGTCCGGGTGCGGTACGATAGCGGGGGAAACAGGCTAAGATCGCATGCAGCCTTGGCCGGCGTTCGCCATAACCGGAATCCAACACCCGCGCACAGTCGGGCAACACGGCCACCATTACGGCCGGCACTACGATCAACAAGCCTATTCCGAACACCGTTAGGGCAAGTTGATTCATGGGCCCTGGCGGGGCAAGCACTAACGCCACACCACCCATGGCCAGCAAGGCCGCCAGACCAAGCAAACGGTCGGCCAGTGCCGAGCCCAC
>JAZFSS010000257.1:0-4164 GCA_036446275.1 Gammaproteobacteria bacterium
ATCCGATCGGCATATCGCCCTTTACGAAAACGACAGGACCTCCGTAATGCAGTCATCATTTGTTTGCAAAGACCAATCATATCTTTAATTCAGCAACAAAAGAGGGTGCGAAACTTGAGTTATAATTTTAGGGTCATCCCGAAGTCTAACCGGTCAATGGCGCCCAGCATAGGAAAGGAGGAGATCATGAAGAAGCTAACGATTTGGGCAGTTGTCCTGGCCCTCACGGGTATTATTGCGGGAGGGCCGGCAATAGGCCATAAGCTCTTTGGGCTTTCCCCTACTGATGCCACGGCCTGGAGGGACCTGGGCATCGTTTACGGGGCCGGAGCCGAGAAAGCATACTACCCCAGCGTCCTCTATGACCGTCGTGGCTTCGGTGACCGCCATGGATCTAAGTACAAAATGTGGTACAGCGACGGCGCGGGCACCGTGACGGTGGTGACCTCAAGGAATAGCCGGTCTTGGAACAATCCAACCGCTAACGAAGGCTTGGGGCGCGCCCACCATGTTCAGGTCGTCTACGACCCCAACTGCTTCGGCGCTACTCTCTGCGACTCGTCGGGCGCCAAGTACAAGATCTGGTACTGGGATAAGGATAAGGACGCCGAACTCTACAGCATTTGCGCCATGGCGACAGCTAAGTCCATCGACGGCGTCTACTGGACGGACGACGCGACCCTCACCCAGTCGGAAACGTCACCCTTGGTAACGGGGAACTGCTCCACCGGTGGCGGCACCGGCTGGAACCGCGGCTCCTACGGCGCCATCGATGTGATCTACCAACCAGGCACCCTGAACACGGGCGACGATCCCTGGAACTACAGCTACGTCATGTTCTACGACGGGACGAACGGTAGCAACGAAGAAACCGGCTTGGCGTACTCCACGGATGGTGAGTACTGGACAGCATACGTTGGGAATCCCGTTCTTCGCAAAGGTCTCCTCACAGACGCTTGGGATAACAACGATGCAGTATATGGGGCCGTCCTTTGGGATGCCAACGGATTCCACTTCTGGTACAGCGGAGGGGGCCCGGCTTCTGGTGGTAGCGTGCATGCGGGTATCGGCTACGCCTTCTCCCTGGACGGCCTGACTTGGACCAAGGCCCTGAACCCCATCTTCCATATCAATGATGAGGGAGCGTCTCATAGAGACAAACGGACCTATACCCCGTCGGTGATCGATGACGGCAGGGGGAGGCTGAAGATGTACTATTCGGCCAAAAGTGACGGGGACTATGCCATCGGCCTGGCGGTGTTGAGGCATCGCAGAGACCGCGATTCCGACGACTGAGCCGGCTGCCACTCTGATCAAGGAAACTTTAGGGATGCCCCTAAAATTATAATATTCGTAGCAGATACAAGCAGTTATAATATTAGGGGTGTCCAGGAAGTCCAAAAAACAGCGCCCGCTGAAGAGCGGCTTTAGACGAGAAAGAATTATGGAACTTGTGTCTTTTATCAGTATTGAAGATAATCCGCCAGATCTGATCTTATCATTTGCAATTTGGCAACCAGAGTTGGAGGAAATCAGAAGCTTGATTCTTATGCGAACTCCTGAATACGAGTTCATGCTTGATGAAGCCGAGCGGGGGGTAAACGTTTCTGACGAAGCATGGCGGGATGACGAAGATGAGATTTTAAAGACAATTGAATTTGGCAACGACTTTGTAAGAATCATCACCAATCATTATCAATTTGAATTGGATTTAAGAAAAGTTGATAAAGAGGAAATTGAGCAAGCAAAGACGATCCTTCAAAGAATGAACTTTGACAATCGCTTTGAAATGCGTCTAACAAGCGGGTGAACCAGACGGGAAAAACTCTGGCGGTTTGCGCTAAAATTTGTGGCTCACGATGGGTTTTTCAGCCCGCTGGTTACCCGTACGTTATGAGGCATTTAATTCAAATATTCAGTGATGTGGGCGGAAGGAAATTAGAATTTACGAGATAGGCCAGCCTGTTTGCAAATCTCGTTTGCAGTGATTCGATCAAATTGTTTGTGGCGTTTGACCGACACTTTCAACCTCTATTGGCAGTTGCTCAATTAATGCATTTCCGAGAGGGATTTCGTTTCCAAGCTGCTTGTATGCAGCAACCATTTCGTGAAGTGCATCTCGGAGCATGGCACGGCATTCTTCGAGGTCTTTGCCTTCAGTAACGACCTCCGGCCATTCGACCAACTGCCCCATGTAACCAGAACGGATTTTTGTATATTTTGCAGTATAATTGACCATAAGTGCAGTTATCTCCTAAAATTTGAAGTTACAGTAAATTTTAACGCTTTTAAGCCTCAATGTCAAACTTTAAGCTTTTAGCCTAAAAGCATCTGGTTTTATTTGTTTTTTAAGCGTTGCCAGCATGCTTCAGCCTCATAACAAAGCGGATGAACCAGACGGGAAAAATCTCGGGCCTTTACCTTCAGTGTAGGTAATGGGTGACCCCATTTAGACCGCCGGAGGATTTTATAAGTTGAAACATTCAACTGACTACAGTAGTGAAGAAAACAGATTTCTTCAGGATAAGTATAATATTACAGCTTGGCTCTACGACCTTTTGGATTATCCCTGGGAAAGGCACTATAGACATTGGAGACCGGGCTTGGTAAATGATATACGAGGCACAGTACTTGAGGCCGGAGTTGGTACCGGGCGCAATCTGAAATACTATCACCCAAGTGTGAAGCTAACTGGTATTGATCTCAGTACAGCTATGCTGAAAAGGGCGATGAAGAGAGGAAAATCTGCTGTCTGTGATTATAATCTCCATCAAGAGGATGCCACTGTCATGGAAACTATGCCCTCTAACCATTTTGACTGGTTGATTGCTACTTTCTTATGCTGCGTGATGCCCGATAAGCTCCAACCACTGGCGATTGAACAGTTTGAACGGGTACTAAAGCCCGGTGGACGTTTTCGTTTACTCGAAATGCAGTATTCAAAAAACCCCAAAGACAGAAAACGGCAAGAGTTATTGGCTCCATGGGTAGAAAAGGTCTTCGGTGCTCGATTTGACCGTGATACATTGAATCATTTACAAAAGTCTACAAAACTCAAGATTATCAATACATATTTTCTAAAAAAAGATATATACCTTGTTATTGAAGGTGTTTGTGTTGAATAGATCAGAAAAGACCCGTGAAAAACGCAGAGCATTTTTCACGTAGCTCAGTTCTATCGTTCGGCGGCAGGGGTCTATACGTTGGAGTCAAGAGTGCATAGAAGTGATGTACTTAAAGGATGGGAGCCCAGGTGGGCTCAGGAGCTCTACGACCGATGTGCGTGGTTTTACGATGCAACTCGTCTGTTCTGGACCGTCCGGCTTGCGGAACTCCAACTAAATTCGCTCTTTGCAGAGCGCATTGGCGCTACGTCACGTGTCCTAGAACTTGCACCGGGAACTGGGGTCAACGTCGCAAGGTTGTTTGACTGTGCTGGGGACTTTAAATCCTATCTAGGAATTGATATCAGTTCAGCGATGCTAGATCGTGCTAGAGGTAATGCTCGAAACGACCCTCGAATTGCATTTAAACTTGGAGACGCGACTGACCTTTCAAACCTAGATGGCACCTTTGACTTCGTCGTCTCCACATGGTTTCTCTCGCACCTGCCCTACCCGGAACTTACTGTAGATCGTGTGCTGAAGCACCTGCATCCTGGAGGAACCGCAGCCTTCCTTTTCTTCTCCCACCCGGACAACCGGTTACTCGCACGACTAATGACTAAGTGCTTCCATCTGTTCCAATGCGTCCCAGTCGATGCAGAAGCAATCTGTTCTCTTCCTCACTTAGAGGCAATGCACCGCTACAGAGGTGGCACTTCAATGCTCGTGATATTTCGACGGCCGGAGGAAACTATATAGTGATCATCAAGGCATCGCCTAACAAGTGGTTCAAGTCGTTCGCTGCGCTCACTGCGACCGCCATCTCGCCGCTTACGCGTCGATCTCTCGGCGCCTTAACCATGCGTTAAATGCCAATTTGAAAAATGAAAAAATTGCCTACAGACCTTCAAATTCTTAAAGCCATATACGATATGTATTACGATGATTTTATTAACTACGATGAAAAAGAAAACAAAACACGATCTTCGAAAATGTATGTTCCAATTGATATTGAAATCATATCCAAGAAATTTAAAGTTGATCCAGACCTAATATTTGG
>JAZFSS010000258.1:0-3358 GCA_036446275.1 Gammaproteobacteria bacterium
ACTTACACCGTGAGAGTCTGGCATCCCACTCAGGCAGATCCGCCGGAAGAATCGGGCCGGAAGGTCGTATTAAAGGGAAAGTCATCCCTGTCTTTTTCCGTTAGACAGAAACCGGTTTGGCGGCCGTGGCGTGCGCCATCAGCATCGCCCAGAGGGTATTGAAGGCTTTACCATTTCGGTTCCGTAGTTTCCGGGCCCGTATCCTTGTCTTTGTCATCGGCCTGCTTGTAGTGCTACAAGCGGCAGGTTTCCTGATCGTTAATTCCGCCAATACCCGCAATGCCCTACGGCAAATAAGCGAAGCCCTGGAAGTTACCGCCAGTGTATTTAACCGGTCTATCAGCGAGCGCAATCAGCGGTTACTGGAAAAGGCCCGGTTGTTATCCGCTGACTACGCCTTTAAACAGGCCTTCGCTACCCATGAGCACGCCACCGTGTTGTCGGTGCTGGATAATCATCAGCGCCGTATCGGCGCCAATGTGATGATGCTGATTTCTTTGGACCAGCGGATTATCGCAGATACGTTACATCCTGAACTCAACGGCGAGGCCTTTGCTTTGCCCGGCCTGATTGAACAGGCCATGAATAGTGACCACGGAGAGGCCTCTGCCATCGAAATTATTGACGGTAATCCATACCAGGTTGTGATTGTGCCCTTGTACTCACCGGGGCCTAGCGCCTGGATCGTTATCGGTTTTAGCATTGGCGATTCCTTCGCGAAATCTTTACAGATCACAACCAAGTCTGAGGTCTCATTATTACGTCGCGAGAAACAGAAGGCGTGGGCATTGATTGCTTCCACCTTGTCCATGGCGGAACGTGACGGCTTGTCAAAAACTCAAATCCGCTGGCCGGATGGAAATCCACAATCCGTTCAACTGGATATGGGTGGTAGAGAATATGTGTCGCTGGTTACGCCGTTGTCCAGGGGTGATGAAAAAACCATTCTTGCAGTGCTGCAGCGTGATTTGGGGGAGGCGCTACGGCCTCACATGCGCATCCGCGTAGTTCTTATTGCACTATTCTTCGGTGGCCTCGTGTTTTCAATAATTGGCGGATTCATGATTGCCCGTACCGTAACCCGGCCGGTGCTGGCGTTGGCGGAAGGCGCACGCAGTATTGAAGAAGGCGACTATACCCACACGGTATCGGTCAAACAGCAAGATGAAATCGGCATGCTGGCCAATACCTTCAACCAGATGGCCAAGGGTCTGGGGGAAAGGGATCGCGTGCGTAACCTGTTGGGTAAGGTGGTATCGCCGGCGATCGCTGAGAAACTATTAAGTGAAGATATTGAATTGGGCGGCGAAGAACGGGAAGTAACGGTGCTGTTTTCTGATGTGCGTAAGTTCACCGATCTTTGCGAAAACCGTTCCCCTACCGATATTTTGTCCTTGTTGAATCGATATCTAACCCAGATTACGTCGGTGGTGGAGAGTAATGGCGGCGTGGTGGATAAGTACGTTGGTGATGCCATTATGGCCCTCTATGGGGCGCCCCTGTCCAGCCATGATGATGCGGCGCGGGCAGTGACAACGGCGCTGGAAATGCAGCCTGCTCTGGAGGCGCTGAACCAGGAATTTCAAACGGAAGGATTGCCGAGACTGGCAATTGGAGTTGGCATCAATACCGCGGTGGTGGTTGCCGGCAACATGGGTTCCATGAGCCGGCTTAACTATACGGTAATTGGCGACGGTGTTAATTTGGCGTCACGCTTGGAGATGTTGACAAAACGTTACAACGTGCCGGTTATTGTTAGCGGCGCAACGAAACAAGCCGCGGGGGATGTCGTCTACCGTGAACTGGATCGTGTTCGTGTCAAGGGTAAAGTAGAACCCGTGGATATTTTTCAACCGCTTGCTCCGGTCGGTGTACTGGACGAAACTGCGTTGCAGGAACTGGCGGATTATCACAAAGGATTGGAGGAATTTAGGCACCAAAACTGGGATGCGGCACGTATAAGGTTTGCGTCGCTGCTGGAGCGGTCGCCGGCATGTCTGTTGTATCAGCTCTATTCGGATCGAATAGAGCAATTCAAGAAAAACCCGCCGCCCTCTACCTGGAACGGTGTAACGATATACGATGAAAAATGATTAATGAGGTCTGAGTCACTGCTAATATCCCATAAACTCCCTCTCCCTCCGGGTGTATAAACCGGGAAGATAGGTAACACCTGTTCGGAGACATGGGTAACACGTAGTGTGGGCATGATCGGAGCTCTTGAAGGAGATCTATCATGCCCTGGGATACGGTGTCAGCCATGTCATTACGTAAAGAATTTGTCATGTTAGCCCTAACTGAAAGATGCAACCGTCGCGAGCTGTGCCGACGTTTTGGGATCAGCCCCAAGACGGGTTACAAATGGTTGCATCGCTACCAGAGTGAAGGTCCTGGTGGCCTGCAGGAACGATCTCGACGTCCGCATCATTCGCCGCGACATACCCATCAGGCCATCGAGCAGGCCGTTATTGCGCTGCGGTATGAACACCCCGACTGGGGTGGACGCAAGCTCCGCCGTCGCTTGCTCGATCTCGGCGACAATGGTGTACCGAGCCCCAGTACGATTACGGGCATCTTGCGCCGTCACGGGTTGCTCAATCCGGCCACAGCGGGCCAACCCCGCGCCTATCAGCGCTTCGAGCACCCGCGACCCAATGACTTGTGGCAAATGGACTTCAAAGGCCATTTTGCCCTCGACGCGGGTCGTTGCCATCCCCTGACCGTGCTCGATGACCACTCGCGGTTCAATCTGGCGCTGCGCGCTTGTGGCAATGAGCAAGGGGTGACAGTACAAACCGAGCTTACTGAGATCTTCCGACGGTACGGCCTGCCCGAACGGATGCTTGTGGACAATGGTTCGCCGTGGGGGAACGATACGACGCATCGCATCACGCCCTTGACCGTGTGGTTGATGCGCCTGGACATTGGCGTGGCGCACTCCCGACCCTACCACCCACAGACGATGGGTAAAGATGAACGCTTCCATCGTACGCTTAAGCTCGAAGTACTCAGCCACGGCGTATTCCATAATCTGACCCAGTGCCAACGTCGTTTCGATCGTTGGCGCGATACCTATAACCTGGAACGACCCCATGAGGCCCTGGATCTCGATGTGCCCGCGCGTCGTTATCAACCGAGTCGCAGAGCGTTCCTTGAAACGCTCCCGCCCATTGAATACGCCCCAGGTGACATTGTGCGTAAGGTCCAGGCCAAAGGGGAGCTGTTCTATCGCGGTAATGTCTTTCGAATCCCCAAGGCATTGCGAGGCTATCCTGTGGCCTTACGGCCCACACAAAGTGACAGCATTTTATCCATCTACTTCCGCCACACACAGGTGGCTGAGATTGATTTGAGAAAC
>JAZFSS010000259.1:0-9570 GCA_036446275.1 Gammaproteobacteria bacterium
TAGATTCAAGGAGGAGCAATGTCCGATTGTCTATTTTGTAAAATGGTCGCCAGGGAGATAGAGCCCGATATCGTCTATGAAGACGACGATGTATTGGCCTTCCGGGACGTAAATCCTCAGGCGCCGGTCCATGTTTTGGTGATTCCTAAGCAACATATATCCACCATCAACGATCTGCAGCCGGAGCATAATGATTTGATGGGCAAGTTGTATCAGGCAGCGCGGCAGGTGGCGCAACAGGAGAAAATAAGCGAACGGGGCTACCGAACCTTGATGAACTGCAACGCCGAGGCTGGCCAGACCGTGTTTCATATCCATATGCACCTGCTGGGCGGACGCCCCATGGGTTGGCCACCGGGTTAGGTTAATGATTAGAAATATGTAGCCGCCAAGAACTTGGCGTCCTTGGCGGTTTAATCTATTTTTCTTCCAGTCGTTTGGCGAGCTTGCGATAGCTCTTCAGGCGTCGCTCGCTGACATCACCTTTATCGACCGCGGCTTGGATCGCGCAACCTGGTTCACCGCGGTGCAAGCAATTATGAAAACGGCACTGTCCTAAGTAATGCTGGAATTCGCGGAACCCGTCCGCAACCTGGTTCGGTGCAACCTGCCATAATTGAAAGTCTCGTACGCCAGGAGAGTCAATCAAATGGCTATTGGCGGAGAGGTGGTACAAAGTGGTGTTGCTAGTGGTGTGCCTTCCTAAGCCGGTTGCGGAAGATAGCTTGCTGATACGAATTTTCTGGTCCGGCAACAGGGAGCGGATTAAAGATGATTTTCCTACTCCCGACTGGCCGACAAAAATACTTGTCCGCTCTTGCAGAGATTCAACCAGTTCGTCAGTACCATGGGCAAGCCGCGTATTGCAAAATAGCACCGGATAACCAATCCTGAAGTAATCCTTCAAGCGTACTGCCATGCCGGCCTGTTGCTGCTCATCTAGCAGGTCGGATTTATTGATTAGAATCACGGACTCCGCGCCGATCAATTCCGCGGCTACCAGGTAACTGTCGATTAAATTTTCAGATAGTGGTGGATGGGAGGCCGAAGTGATAATGATTTGGTCTACATTAGCCGCCAACGGCTTATGGTGGCCGCCGGCGCCGCGACGTTCCAAAAGCCCATGCCCCCGGTCAATTGATTCCACCACGCCCTGATTATGTGTAGTGGGCCGCCATAGCACCTTGTCGCCACAAACTGCTCGGCCGAGCTTTCGGCGCAGACTGCACTTGGCCAGAATGCCGCGGGCGTCTTCCACCACGACGGTACGCCCATGGGTGGTTACTACCTGTCCAGGACGTAGGGGAAAGCCCCGCTTTGCGGATTCTTGTATCGGCGCCCTGTTGGCGGGCGGAAGGTTACGGTTGTAACGCCCCATCCTTAAGAGCTTGGGTATATCTTCTTTTGCGCACGCCGCCGCCTGGCTTGGCGTTCACCGGAAAGAATATGCAAGTGGAAGGATTGGAAAGATGATGTAACTTACTCCGCGAGTACGTCAAGCTTGGCTGCACATATAAAGTCATTCTCCGACAAGCCTCCAATTGCATGGGTGCTGTAGCGAACCAGGCAGCGGTTATATCCCACCTCCAGGTCAGGGTGATGATCCTGCTGGTGCGATACCCACGCGCCCGCGTTTACGAAAGCCATCGTCTGATAATAATTCTTGAAACGAAAGCTGCGGTTGATTTCGTTTCCATCTTTATTCAGAGACCAGTCTGAGTGCACTTGCTCAAGCAGTTCACGGGCCTGGTCCGGCGTAAGGGGTCCAACGCCTCCTTCACAGGCCTTGCAATGGCTATTTACTAGATTCGAGTCAGTCATGTCATGTTCACTTGAAATGGTAATACTTATTATTAAGGTATTCGGCAACGCTGTCCAATTCTACGTCAAACCAAGTGAGATCCAATGTTGTTTCACAGCGTCGGATTTGCGTTTTTAGGCCCGCCATGGTTTTGATAATTCTATTTCTCCTCTGGTATACGCTATCGTCATGACAGCTTATGCAATTGGAATCGTGCAACTCTTGTCCTGATTTCGTGGTTTCGGCAGAACCTGTTAACCACACTAGCATCATCATTCCGGCACCCAACGCATGGCAGATTATTTTTCCTGTTGTCATGATTTTTTGTCGCCAGGTTACGTGCCGGATTTGACTGATAGCTGAGCTACCCGCGCCGGTGCCGGTGGGTGGGAATCGTGAAAGGCTGAATATAGCGGATCGGGGGTGAGCGTGCTCGCATTTTTTTTGTAAAGCTTAACCAGGGCGCGGATCAGATCGGCCGGATCGGCTTGTTTGGCTGCGTAGGCGTCCGCTTCAAATTCATGGCGGCGTGATAAGGCGCTAAACAACGGTTGCAAGAACACTCCGAATATGGGCGATACCAGTAGAAACAGCATCAATCCCAGGTAGGCGGAAGGCTGGCTTATGCCCAGGCCGTGGTAGAACCAGTTCTGGCTCATAAGCCAGGCAAGAAGGTACAGGCCGGCTAAACTTAGCGCTGCCGTTGACAGCAGCCTTTTCTGGACGTGCTTTAACCGGAAATGCCCCAACTCGTGCGCTAGCACAGCTTCAATTTCCGATGTCTCCAGATTCTCCAGCAAGGTGTCAAAGAATACGATGCGTTTGTTGTTTCCCAGGCCTGTAAAGTAAGCATTGCCATGGCCCGATCGGCGCGAGCCGTTCATTACAAAGATGCCCTTGCTGGTAAATCCGCATTTTTCCAACAAGGCTTGAATTCGCCTGCGCAGTTCATCGTCTTCCAGGGGCTTGAAGCGGTTGAATAAGGGGGCGATCAGCACTGGATACGCCCACATCATAAAGAGTGTAAAGCCCATCCAAACACCCCATGCATATAACCACCAGAGGCTTCCGGAGTCCTGCATTAGCAGCAGGATTACCCAGACCAGTGGCGTGCCAAGCGCGGCAACCACCAGACCGTGCAGCAAATGGTCGGCAATAAACGTGCCGATGGTGGTTCGATTAAACCCAAAGCGCGCCTCCAATGAAAAGGTGTCATAGGCGGAAAAGGGTGTATCCAGAATACCCATCAGTAAAAAGGCGCTGACCACCACGCCAACGCCCGTGGCGAGCGGACCCAATGCGGCGCTCCGCCATAGCTCATCCAACAGGTTTAGCCCTCCACCCAGGGTCCATGCCAGTATCAGCACTACTCCATACGCTAGTTCGATTATCCCAAAACCACCTTTTGCTGCCGTGTAATCCGCTGCCTTTTGATGGTCTTCCAGTGGAACTGTGTTGCGAAACGCCTCGGGAACCCGGTCACGTCGTCTCCTGACATGATTCATATTCCGCACAGTGAGCCACACCTGCAAGATACTCGATACGAGCAAAGCGGTAATAAAGACCCAGGTAAACGTATTCATATCCAAATTAAACCGGCAAAGTTATCCATAATAAACTTCATTTCAGGTTAGCCTTTGGTAGAATGCAGCACAACCACAGCTTTTTTGAGGAGACTTTATGGCACAAAATGCCACGCACCTGATATGGATAGATCTTGAGATGACCGGACTGGACCCGTTTTCAGATCATATCATCGAAATTGCCACTAGTATAACTGACAGCGAACTTAACGTGGTTAAAGAGGGACCGGTGATCGCCATTAACCAGAGCAACGAAGTGTTGGCTGCCATGGATGAGTGGAACACTCGGCAGCACGGTGCCTCCGGTCTGGTAGACCGGGTAAAGGCAAGTCCGCACAGCGAGCAGGATGCGGAGCAGTCGACTCTGGAGTTCCTCAAGCAGCACGTTCCTCCTAATAAGTCCCCTATGTGCGGCAACAGTATTTGCCAGGATCGGCGTTTCCTGGCTCGCTGCATGCCGGAGCTGGAGCGATATTTCCATTACCGTAATCTTGATGTCAGTAGCATTAAGGAACTGGCAACCCGCTGGTATCCGGAATTAGCCGGCCAGTTCCACAAAAATTCCAGTCATCTTGCCATGGATGATGTCAGGGATTCCATCCGCGAACTGCAGTTTTACCGGGAGCATTTTATAAAGTTACCGTAGGACCGGCGCCCACGCCGGGAATGGTTGTGATTTATTCCACCGGCGTATCGGTCCTATTTCCCCAGTCAGACCAGCTCCCATGGTATCCCTTGAGTCTCTGAAAACCCATGGATTTGAGCACGATGTAGGTATAGGCCGATCTGTGATGGGTTTGGCAGTAGACTATGATTTCCTTATCGCTGGTTATTTCCAAAGGCCCCAGCAATTCCGTTAACCGATCCTCGGGCTTGACGCGCAAGTTGCGGTTTTGGTCCATCATCTGAGTCCATTCCAGATTGACTGCGCCGGGGATATGGCCGCCTCGTGCTGCAAATTTCTTTATGCCTTTGTACTCGTTTGGAGAGCGGGTATCTAACAATCGAACCGTATTATCGTTGAGGCGGGAAAGGATATAGTCTGCGTCGGCAACCGGTTCCTTGCGATAAGTTACTGGATATACTGTTGCTCCAGGACTAGCCGTCTTATCATTTAATTCATGACCCTCGTTGGTCCAGGAGTGCAGGCCCCCGTTAAGCAAGGACAGGTTTGCATGTCCCGCGCATTCCAGCGTCCACAGCAAACGGGCAGCCCGTCCACCGCCCTCATCATCATAGGCCACCACTTGGCTTTCCGGTGCAATGCCAACAGCGGATAGAGCGCGGCTTAAGTCACCTTCCGCCGGCAACAATCCCATCACAGGTTTGTCTGCGCGCACGATACTTCCATAATCCAAGTGCACAGCGCCGGGAATATGCATCTTGGCATAGACATCCGGCTTGCACAGATCGACCACAACCAGTTGATCGGTTCCCAGTAAGGGCTTAAGCGCCTCGGGTTCTAGAATAAGAGGGGGTTTAGTTGGCTCCATGAATATATTCCTAGCGTGATACGGTGCTGTGTACAGGATAATGTGTAGGTTCACTCACTGAATCCACTAATTCTATCCAGTGGCCAACCGGCACTTTCGCGCCAGGCATCAAATGCGTAAGGCAACCAATGTTGGCGGTAATGATTTGTTGCGGTTGTCCTGCTTGCAGTGCGGCTAACTTATTGTCTCGCAGTTGTCGTGAAAGGTCGCGTTGCAATAGAGAATAGGTGCCGGCGGAACCGCAGCACAAATGTCCATCTGGTACGTGGGTCAAGTCAAAACCCAGCCGGGTCAACAGGGATTCCACGTTGCCATCGAGGCCTAGACCATGCTGAAGGGTGCAAGGAGAGTGAAAGGCCACGCGGGCGGGAATTGAGAGCGGGCGTGACCACGATGAGGTATTCCCAGTAGTGACTATCTCACTGAGGTCCCGCGTTAATTCGGATATCCGTTGTGCCTTGTGCTGATAGTTTGGATCATCGCGCAATAGATGTCCGTACTCTTTCACCATGGTCGTGCATCCGGTGGCGGTAACCACAATGGCTTCCGCACCATTTTGCACATGGGGCCACCAGGCGTCGATATTGCGGCGCATGAACGATTTAGCCTCCTGGTCCGCGCCTAGATGGTGACTGATAGCGCCGCAGCATCCAGAATTGTTTACGGACATAAGCAATATCTGCAGCCGATCCAGCACGCGGGTTGCCGACGCATTAATCTGAGGCCGGAGTACCGGCTGAACACAACCTTCCAGCAATAGCATGATTCGTTCATGGTTCTTTACAGGGGCTGGTGCTGCCGATTGGCGCGGCGGAATCTCGTCACGCCAACGCCGCGGTAAAAGTGGGCGTATGCCTTGGCCTGCTTGCACTAGTCTTCTAAATCGATTCGTATAGGGCAACACATAGCGCAAGGCACGGCGGAACAAGCGGTCAATCGGGGCACGGGAAACTTGCGCCTCGGTAAGTGCGCGGCCAATGTCTAAGAGACGGCCATATTGTACGCCGGAAGGGCAAGTAGTTTCACAGGCCCGGCAGGTCAAGCAACGATCCAAGTGCAGTTGAGTGGAGCGGGAGGGGGTGTTTCCTTCCAGTACCTGCTTGATTAGATAGATTCGTCCGCGTGGTCCGTCTAGTTCATCTCCCAGCAACTGGTAGGTGGGGCAGGTTGTGTTGCAGAATCCGCAATGCACGCAGCTTCGAAGTATCTGTTCCGCCTCTTTGCCATAGGCAGTCCGACTGGTAGTTTCCGGGATGAAGGTTTGCATTTGTCTATATCGTTTTATACATCCGTCCCGGATTGAAGATATGTTGTGGGTCAAATGCGATCTTGAGCCGCTCATGTATTGCTGCAACTTCTCGGGCGAGAGGATGAAACACATCACCTTGGCGGTCTCCGCCGCGGAATTGTTGGGCGTGACCTCCCACCGCTGCTGCTTCCCTGCGGACTTCGTCGGCAGGTATGTCGGTGCGCAACCAGCGTTGTGCGCCGCCCCATTCCAGCAGCCATTTGCCCTGCAATGGCAGTATTGGGCTGCCAGGCGCTACCGACAGGCGCCATAATATGCCGGCCGCCGAAAGAAATGGATGTCGGTGTTCCCGCAGGTCTTCCCAAAAAGAGTCTCCAGCGTCCAGTATTTCGCCGCCGATACGTTGTTGTGCCTGGTTTAGCGTTTCCTCCGTGCCCGCGAGCCGCAGGTAGAGTTTGTCTTCATAAAAACACGTTGCGGAAATAGGTAGTGCCTGGGCTGTCCATTGGTTACAGCTTGCCAGGGCATCTTGATCCGAGCATTCCTGGATCAGGGTGCGTTCAGCGGCCGGTTTCGGCAGCACCTTCAAAGAGACTTCCAGTATTACGCCCAAAGTGCCTAACGCCCCAACCATTAGCCGCGAGATGTCGTAGCCGGCAACATTTTTCATTACCTGGCCTCCGAAAGATAGAATTTCCGCCTTGCCATTGATAATGCGCGTGCCAAGTACAAAATCACGGGCGGCGCCGGCATAAGCACGCCTGGGGCCTGAAAGTCCGCAGGCAATGGTGCCACCGAGGGTGGCGCTAGGTCCGAAATAGGGTGGCTCAAAGGCCAACATCTGGCCTTCACCGGCGAGTACGGTTTCCACTTCAACCAAAGGTGTTCCGCATCGCGCTGTCAGAACTAGTTCCGACGGCTCGTACTCCAGCACACCGCGGTGCGCTCCGGTTTCCAGGGCCGCACCGCTGGCTATACGCCCAAAAAACTGTTTGCTGTCTCCGCCGCGAATCCAAACAGGCCGCTTGCCGGCAGCCGCATCGCCAACGGCTTGCCGGATTTCGGATTCAATATCGCAGAGGGGTTCATTCAAAACCGTTCCAGCTCCGGGAATGGCAGCTTACCGCCGTGTACGTGCATAGCACCGAACTCGGCGCAGCGCCGCAGGGTTGGAATGGCCTTGCCGGGATTCAATAGGCCTAACGGATCAAAGGCCGATTTTACCGCATGAAACTGCGTTAACTCCTGCTCATTAAATTGAACGCACATTTGATTGATTTTCTCGATTCCAACGCCGTGTTCACCGGTAATAGTGCCGCCGACGGAAACGCAAAGTTCCAGAATTTTACCGCCCAATTGTTCGGCCTGCTGTAACTGGCCGGACTGATTCGCGTCGTACAAAATCAGGGGATGCAAGTTGCCATCCCCGGCATGAAATACATTCGCCACAGGCAGGCCATATTGCCGGGACAGTTCACTAATATTCCGCAAAACCTTTGCCAGGTGTTTGCGCGGGATGGTGCCATCCATGCAGTAGTAGTCTGGCGCAATGCGCCCCATGGCCGGAAAGGCGGCCTTGCGCCCTGCCCAGAAGCGCTTGCGTTCCTCGTCGTTTTTAGCGGTACGCACTCGGGATGCACCTGAGGCCTTTAGAATCCGCTCTACTTTCGTGGTTTCATGATTCACTTCGGAATCACTACCATCAAGCTCACAGAGCAGAATTGCCGCAGCATCGACGGGATATCCGGCATGTACGAAATCCTCGGCGGCACGGATGGCGGGGTTGTCCATCATTTCCAAACCGGCCGGTATAATGCCGGCGGCAATGATGTTGGCTACCGCGTTTCCCGCATCTTCGACACAGTCAAAGGCTGCCAATAAAACACGAACGCAGTCGGGCCGGGGCAAGAGTTTGACGGTCACCTCTACAATGACGCCGAGCAACCCTTCGGAACCGGTCAGCAATGCCATTAGATCGTAGCCGGGATTGTCCAGTCCCTGGGCTCCGATACACAGGTGCCGACCGTCAACGGTAATAATCTCCATGCTCAAAAGGTTGTGAACGGTCAACCCGTATTTAAGGCAATGCACGCCACCGGCGTTTTCGGCGACGTAGCCGCCGATTGAGCAGGCGATCTGAGAGGAGGGATCAGGGGCATAGTACAGACCGTGTGGCGCAGCCGCCTCGGAGATAGCGAGATTGGGGACCCCAGGTTGTACTCGCGCGCAACGATTTTTCGGATCGACATCCAAAATGCGGTTGAATTTTGCCAGACTGAGCAACACACCATTCGCCAGAGGCAATGCGCCACCTGACAGCCCGGTGCCTGCACCCCGCGCTACTACGGGAACCCCTTTTTCGTGGCACAGACGCAGTACCGATTCAACTTGAGTGGTCGTTTCCGGTAACACCACCAACAACGGCAGTTCACGATAGGCGGACAAACCGTCGCATTCGTAAACTCGCAGTTCTTCCTGTTTGTAAAGTACGCTGTCTGGTCCCAACACGCCCCTCAGTATTTTCACCAGTGTTGGCTTGTCCACGGGTGTTGCACCTTGCGGGGTTGTCGTGGGATTCATGGATCACCCTATACCGTGGGGGTTCGACGGTTACGGTTTGCGAGGGCTATTGGCTTGCCCACTAGTTACACAAGAGGCGGCATATCGTGGAATGGCGCCCGCGCCTTTATCTTCACCGGTCACTGAACGGCTTAGTATATCAAGTTTTCAAATATCACTGCCGATAAGGCCTTTTGAGGTCTAAAAAAAGTACTTTACAAATTTTCTTGGTTAAGGTAATGAGGCTATCACCATGATAGCAATGTGGTAGGATGTTTGGATGCTTGTAACGAAAGAACGGGTAGTTTATCTAGAGAACAGGACGCGAAATCTCGCGGGCCTGATGGATTTGTACGAGTCGAATTATATACGGCTTCGCAAACTGATCCCGGATCTCGCAGCACTCTCGGGCCCTTGTCTTTCCGTCGTTCCAAAAGGGTTGCAATTGCATTTGCGGATTCTGGAGCGCTGCAAGTACACTACCACCATAAATTTGACCTACTTTTTTTCCGAACATGGAATTTGTTTTCCAGCGCCGGATGTAAAGGCCCGCATCTACCATGATGCGCAGCTTGCAGAGGTGATTTCCTGCGGCCGTAGGAAAGGCCGGCGCGCCGCGGAATATGACCGCATGCGCCATCAGTATCCATTGTTACGCAAATGGGAGATCAACCGTTTCTTGCAAAAATGGCTGGGTTATTTGTTGCACCAGCGGCATAGCTTTACACCAGAATCGGTGATCCAACTACTGCCCGTACCGGAACCTGTAGCCATTGATTGCCACGATGCGCGGGAGTTGGTGCATCTGAAGTAGGACCCGCGCCTTCGCGGGGAACGTCCCAACATTCCCGGTCGGCGCCGGCTTTACCCAAGAATCGCGCCTCC
>JAZFSS010000260.1:0-2932 GCA_036446275.1 Gammaproteobacteria bacterium
TCTTCTGACATCGATTTAATCTTTAGCTATCCGGAGCCAGGTTTTATTCGAGGCCGCCACGGTATCTCCCATGCGGAATTCTTTACCGAATTAGGACAGCAGCTCATTCATGCGCTGGCTGACATTACTGCCGCGGGATTCTTGTTCCGAGTGGATATGCGACTACGTCCCTATGGTGACAGCGGTCCCTTGGTAATGAGTTTTGAGGCAATTGAAGAGTACTACCAATCCCAGGGCCGGGAATGGGAAAGGTACGCCATGATCAAGGCCCGCCCTCTCACCGGTGATTCTAGCGATACAGATAGATTAATGAAGTTATTGCAGCCTTTCGTGTTTCGGCGTTACCTGGATTTCGGTGCCGTAGAGGCACTACGTGAGCTAAAGCAGCAAATGGTCAATGAGGTGGAACGTAGAGGGCTTCATAACGATATAAAATTGGGTCCTGGTGGGATTCGCGAGGTGGAGTTCATTGCACAATCATTTCAGCTAATCAGAGGTGGCCGGGAACCGAAGCTGCGGGAACGTAACCTACTGAAAGTGCTTAATCACCTTGCTACCTTGCAAAACCTGCCGGAATACGCAGCTAAACGGCTAGCCGATTCGTACTGTTTCTTGCGTCGTGTCGAAAACCGGCTACAGGCCTTCGCGGACCGCCAGACCCATCGCCTGCCCATCGAGAAGTTGTCGTGCTTGCGCCTGGCGTTTGCCATGGGATTCGAGGACTGGCGATCATTTTATCAGGAGTTGGAAAGCCACCGCGCCGTTGTGCGGGAGCAATTTGAGCAAGTGTTTGCAGTGCCACAGGTTGAAGAGAAATCCGCGCAGGATCCGGCGACCAAGGAGCTAACTGTTCTATGGGGCGGGCTCGCCACTAAAGAGGATGGATCAAGGATTTTACGGGACCATGGCTTCGATGCTCCTGAGCAGACGGTGACACTGCTAGATCAGTTTCGTGAGAGTTATGTATGCAGATCCTTGGAAAGCCGTGGCAGAGCGCGTCTCGATCGCCTGATTCCCTTGCTGCTTGCCGCCGCCGCAAATGCTGCGCGGCCAAGTGAAACTTTATCGCGCATCGTTACGGTGCTGGAGTCCATTGCCGGCCGTAGTGCGTACCTTTCTTTACTAGCCGAATATCCGCTGGCCCTTTCACAATTAGTGCAGCTCTGTGGCAGCAGCGCGTGGATAGCAGGCCTGTTAGCTCAACACCCCATACTACTGGATGACTTGATAGATCCTCGCACGCTATATGAACCCATCAGTGCCGTGGATTTTCAGCGGCAGCTAAATTATCGGCTGGCGGACGTTGCGGAGCATGACCTGGAACAGCAAATGGAAGTGTTGCGCCAGGGAAAGCAGTCGGCTGTGCTGCGGACCGCGGCGGCAGAGATCACCGACAGGATCTCCACAGTAAAGGCCGGCCGGCAGCTGACAGAGGTGGCCGAGTCCTTGTTGGAACAAACTTTAGCGCTGGCCTTAGGGCACTTGAGGGACCGCCATGGTGTTCCGCGTTGTGGAGTTGGCCGTAATCGGCGGGATGCAGGTTTTGCGATTGTCGCGTACGGAAAATTTGGCAGCATGGAGCTGGGTTACGGTTCAGACTTGGATCTGGTCTTTCTGCACGATAGCTCCGGCCGCTCACAAAAGACCAATGGTCGCAAGAGTTTAGATAACGCAGTTTTTTTTGCGCGCCTTGGCCAACGCGTCATCCATCTTATCAATACCCATACCCCCGCAGGTGTGCTCTATGAGATGGATATGCGGTTACGGCCCAGCGGCGCCTCAGGGTTGCTGGTAAGTAGCCTGGAGGGTTTCGAAGAATATCAACAGGAAGAAGCTTGGACCTGGGAACATCAAGCGCTGGTCCGGGCCCGTGTGGTAGCCGGCGACGACACCATCGCGCAGCGGTTTAACGAGTTGCGTCGCAATATTCTTACGCGCCGCCGCGATCCGGAAGAATTACGGGTTCAGGTACTCGATATGCGCGAACGAATGCGGGATGAACTAGGCGCCGGGAAAACCGGTAGTTTTGATATCAAACAAGATCGGGGAGGTGTCGCGGACATTGAATTTATGGTCCAATACGGGGTTCTACTGTGGTCCCATGATCATCCGGATCTTGTCTGCTGTACTGACACCGTAGGCCTGCTGGAGGGGTTTGCAGCGGCCGGTGTAATGGATCAGCGCCAGGCCCATCGGTTGAGCGAAGTCTATCAAGGCTATCTCGCCCGGCTGCACCGGCTGGCTATTGAAGAGCGGTCCGCCGTAGTGCCGGAGCATGAGTTCCGGGAAAGCCGTGAGATGGTGACCAAAATTTGGTGTCGGTTAATCGATAAAGAGGGTTCTGCGAATGACAATGGATGATCGTGATGGCGTCATCTGGATGGACGGAGAGCTGGTGCCTTGGCGGGAGGCGAAGGTGCATGTACTGACTCATACCCTGCACTACGGTATGGGGGTGTTTGAAGGCGTGCGTGCCTATAAAACCGATCGGGGCACCGCAATCTTTCGGCTACAGGATCATACGGCGCGTTTGTTTCGTTCCGCGCATATTCTAAAAATGCCGATGCCATTTGATGCGGATACGCTTAATAAGGCGCAACGAACGGTGGTGCAGCAGAACGGTTTGGATACTGCCTATATCCGGCCCATGTGTTTCTATGGTGCGGAAGGTATGGGATTGCGAGCCGACAACTTAAAAGTGCATACCATAGTGGCTGCATGGGAATGGGGTGCTTATCTAGGCGCCGAGAATATGGCAAAAGGAATTCGCGTTAAGACATCCTCGTTTACACGGCACCACGTAAATATCACCATGTGCAAGGCAAAGGCCAATGGTAATTATATGAACTCTATGTTGGCACTGAACGATGCGCTGGCGGACGGATATGATGAAGCGCTCATGCTGGATGTGGACGGATATGTGGCGGAAGGC
>JAZFSS010000261.1:0-2261 GCA_036446275.1 Gammaproteobacteria bacterium
AACAACTGTCCTTGCTATTCTTCGGGTCCTGGCCACGAAGGAGGTAACTTCATAATGCCGTGGATTCTTAGGTAGGAACCAATAAATATGTCGACTTGGCTGGAAATTCTGACTTTATTGGCGGCAATCTGGGCGCTGGCAGCTTGGCGAACACCGCTCTGGGTCTGGTTGGGTTGCATTGGTTTGTGTCTCATACACTGGGGATCAAACCATGAACCTTCGACAATACTTCTGGTGCTTGCTTGGTTGCTATACCTGCCGGCTGCCTTTGTGCTGTTAATTCCGGGCCTTCGTCAACAATGGATCAGCGCCCCGTTGCTGCAACGGTTTGTTCGCATGATCCCGACGATGTCGGATACCGAGCGGGAGGCCCTGGAGGCCGGTACCGTGGGATGGGATGCGGAACTGTTCAGTGGACGGCCGGACTGGCGACGCTTGCTGGACACGCCCCCTGCCCGCCTTAGCGAGGAGGAACAGGCATTTTTGGACGGCCCGGTAGAGGAACTTTGCAGCCGTTTGGATGACTGGAAGATTACCCAGCAATGGCAGGATCTGCCGGAGGACCTTTGGCAATTTATCAAAGACCAGGGATTCTTTGGGTTGGTCATTCCAAAAAATTACGGCGGCCGGGGTTTTTCCGCTTATGCCCATTCGCAAGTGGTGATGAAGGTTGCCACCAGAAGCACCGCCGGTGCCGTTACCATCATGGTGCCCAACTCCTTGGGCCCGGCCGAACTGTTGCTCCACTACGGCACCGATGAACAAAAAGATCATTACCTGCCACGTCTGGCGAAGGGCGAGGAAGTTCCTTGTTTTGCCTTAACGGGTCCCGAAGCCGGGTCCGATGCCGGCGCCATGCCGGATACCGGTATCGTGTGCCGGGGATCCTTTGACGGGCACGACAACGTGCTTGGTATTCGACTGAATTGGGACAAGCGTTATATCACCTTAGGTCCCATCGCCACGGTGTTGGGTCTGGCCTTCAAATTGTACGACCCCGACCACTTACTCGGGCGGCGTGAAAAGCTAGGGATCACCGTGGCGTTGATTCCTACCGATACGCCCGGTATCGAGATCGGCAACCGGCATTCCCCCATGGGGCTGGCGTTTCAGAACGGCCCGAATTACGGCAAGGATGTTTTTATCCCCGTGGAATGGATTATCGGCGGCCCCAAGCGCGCCGGTCAGGGCTGGCGTATGTTGATGGAGAGTCTCGCCGCCGGCCGTGGCATTTCTTTGCCGGCCTTGAGTACCGGCGCCGGCAAGCTAGTGTGCCGTGCCACCGGCGCCTATGCTGCAATCAGAAAACAGTTCAAGTTACCCATAGGACGTTTCGAAGGCGTTGCGGAAGCCCTGGCCCGCATTGCCGGCATTACTTATTGCATGGATGCAGCCCGCAGCTATACCGCGGCGACCATTGACCAGGGAGAGAAACCGGCGGTAGCGTCCGCCATCCTTAAGTATCATTTAACGGAAGGTATGCGACAGGTGGTGAACGATGCCATGGATATTCAAGGCGGCAGCGCCATTTGTCAGGGACCGCGTAATCTCTTAGGGCGGGTGTACCAGGGATTGCCGATCAGTATCACCGTGGAAGGCGCCAACATCCTCACTCGAAGTCTGATCATCTTCGGTCAAGGGGCGGTTCGCTGCCATCCCTATGTGCATCGGGAAATGCGGGCCGTGGCGGCGCGTAGCGTAGAGGAATTCGATGCCGCGTTTTTTTCCCATGTAGGACATACGGTCAGCACCGCGGCACGCACACTCTTCCATGGCATCACCCGGTCACGCTTTATTCGCACGCCGTTGCAGGGAGATTCGGCCCGTTACGGCCGCGCCCTTACCGGCATGAGCGCGGCCTTTGCCCTGGTAGCGGACTGCGCCATGCTGCGTTTGGGGGGCGCGTTAAAACGCAAGGAAAGCCTATCGGCCCGGCTGGGGGATGTGTTATCACAACTCTATCTGGCCACCACGGCGCTAAAATGCCATTACGACAGGGACTATCCCGAAGACGATTGGCCATTGGTGCAATGGGTCTGTGAGGATGCACTGTATCGCGCACAAACCCGTTTCATGGAAATATTCGATAACCTGCCGGGCAGGTTGCTGGGCGCTCTGTTGCGGGCTACGGTTTTTCCTTTTGGCACGATCTATTGTGGTCCCTCGGATCAACTAAATGTTCAAGTAGCCAGGTGTCTGATGGAGCCCGGTGAGGTGCGTGACCGGCTCACGGCGGGTATATTTCTGCCTACCGAGGGCGA
>JAZFSS010000262.1:0-3174 GCA_036446275.1 Gammaproteobacteria bacterium
ATTCTGGCCGGTGGGCGTGGATCACGCCTCAAACATCTGACGTTGTGGCGGGCCAAACCGGCTGTCCCCTTTGGCGGCAAGTTTCGGATTATCGACTTTCCATTGTCTAACTGCATGAATTCAGGGATACGCCGCATTGGCGTGTTGACCCAGTACAAAGCCCATTCCTTAATCCGGCATATTCAGAACGGATGGGGATTCTTGCGCGGTGAATTCGGTGAATTTGTCGAACTGTTACCGGCGCAGCAGCGCATTGAATCCTCCTGGTACGAGGGTACCGCCGATGCCATATATCAGAACCTGGATATTATTCGCAGACACGCACCCAGTTATGTGCTTGTTTTGGCGGGAGACCATATTTACAAGATGGATTACGGTCCCATGTTGGCACGTCATACAGAGAGTGGTGCGGATATGACCGTCGGTTGTATCAAAGTTCCTCGCGAACAGGCGCAAGCCTTTGGTGTATTGACGGTGAATGACGAAGACCGTGTTGTCGAATTTACCGAGAAGCCGGAGGACCCTACGCCGATTCCAGGTCAAGACGATATGGCATTGGTCTCCATGGGAATCTATGTATTCACTACAGAATTTCTTTATCAAGAGTTGATCAAGGATTCGGATAATCCGAATTCAACCCGTGACCTTGGTAGAGACGTCATACCTTCGATTATCGAGAAAAATAAGGTAATTGCATATCCCTTCCAGGACGTTTTGACTGGTGGCCATGCCTATTGGCGGGACGTGGGCACCGTCGATGCGTTTTGGGAAGCTAATTTGGAACTTGTTAGTATTACCCCTGAACTCAATTTATATGATCAGAGCTGGCCCATTTGGACCTATCAGGAACAATTTCCGCCTGCGAAGTTCGTATTTGATGATGATGAGCGCCGCGGCATGGCGGTAGACTCCATGGTGTCCGGAGGGTGCATAATTTCAGGATCACTGGTGCGTAATTCGTTGCTGTTTTCTAATGTAAAGGTCAATAGCTTTACTCAGTTGGAGGGTGCCGTGGTACTACCTAATGTTGATATAGGCCAACACTGCCGGATTACCAACGCGGTAATCGATAAACAATGCGAGATTCCCGATAATACGGTGATAGGAGAAGATGTGGAAGAAGATGCTCAACGATTTTATGTGACACCCAATGGCGTTGTGCTGGTGACGCCGGAAATGCTGGGTCAGGAACCCCACCATGTCCGATAAACAGAAACTAAAAGTGGTGCTGTGCTGGCATATGCACCAGCCTCAATATTGCGATTTGATTACAGGAAAATATCAGCTGCCGTGGACATATCTGCATGTCATCAAGGATTATACGGATATGGCAGCCCATTTGGAGGCCGTTCCGGGTGCCCGCGCAGTTGTAAATTTCGCGCCCATTTTGTTGGAGCAAATATCCGATTACGCGGGCCAGGTACAGGGTTTTTTGCGGGAAGGGAAGGAAATTCGCGATCCCTTGTTAGCGGCGCTCGCGAGCCCTGTCTTGCCGGCAGGGAGTGAGCAACGCATGGGACTTATCAAGGCATGCCGGCGCGCGAATGAAAGCCGCGTTATCAATCGTTTTGAACCCTACCAGAACCTGGTCGGAATGGCCGGTTGGTTCGAAGGGCATCCTCACGGCATGATGTATTTAGACGACCAATTTCTGGTGGATCTGGTGGTGTGGTATCACCTGGTGTGGTTAGGTGAGACAGTACGTAGATCCAATCTTTTGGTGAAAAAACTGCAAGACCAGGTGGGCGGCTATACGATGCAGGATCGCCGTGACTTAATGGCGCTGATCGGTGAATTGCTATCAGGCATCCTGCATAGATACGCTGCTTTGGCTGAACGGGGCCAGATAGAGTTGTCGGTTAGCCCTTATGCTCATCCCATTATGCCATTACTGCTGGACCTGCGGTCCGCGGCAGAGGCTATGCCCCAAGTACGGTTGCCGGGAATAGAGTCCTATCCGGGCGGTGAGGAGCGAGTGCATTGGCATTTAAGAGAGGCTACCAACACCTTTGAGCAGTATTTTGGATTCAAACCCCACGGCTGTTGGCCGTCTGAGGGTTCTATCAGCCGGTCGTTACTTCCGTTATTGCATGAACACGGTTTTCGCTGGGCCGCGAGCGGTGAAACCGTTTTGCATAATAGCCTGGGACGATCAGGTGTCGATGAGGATTTGAGCCGGGAAGAGATCTTGTACCAGGCCTACAAAATGGAAGAATCAGATGTGATGTGCTTTTTTCGTGATGATAGTTTGTCTGATTTGATTGGATTCACCTACTCGGATTGGCATGCCGATGATGCGGTGGCGAATTTCGTACACCATCTCGAGACCATCGCGCAGGGCATGGACGACCGGTCTAACAGGGTCGTATCAATCATCCTGGATGGCGAGAACGCCTGGGAGTACTATCCGGACAACGGATACCATTTTTTGAGCGCATTATTTCAGACCCTCGCGGATCACCCGGATCTGGAACTGACTACTTTCTCCGACTGTGTGAGTCATATGCGGCCGCAGCCGCTTCCACAACTGGTTGCCGGCAGTTGGGTTTACGGAAGCTTTTCTACTTGGATTGGAGACCGGGATAAAAACCGCGGTTGGGAAATGTTGGCAGAGGCAAAGCTGGCTTTCGACAAGGCGTGCGATGATCATCTGGAGGATGAGCGACTCCTGGCGGCTCGGCACCAGTTGTCTATTTGCGAAGGTTCCGACTGGTTTTGGTGGTTTGGAGACTACAATCCGGCGGAGAGTGTTAGTGATTTTGACCGCTTGTTCCGCATCCATCTTGCAAATTTGTACCAACTGTTGGGACGCTCGTCACCGGAGTATCTTTCCCATAGTTTCACTCAAGGCAGCGGTACTCCAGCACGAGGCGGAGTGATGCGCTATGGTCAGGAGCAACAGTAATCGGTTTTTTGGGAACGTTTATAATAATGTGAAAGCGGGAATGTGGATATTTGTCCGCCGATGAAGTCGTTGCTATTACGTCGTCGTGCCGGGCTGCTGTTACATCCCACTTCGCTCCCAGGCATTGGAAACTGCGGCAGCCTGGGCCCTGAAGCCTTCCGCTTTGTCGATTTTCTGGTGCAGGCAGGCATGTCCGTGTGGCAGGTGCTGCCGACTGGTCCTACCCATATCGATCGCAGCCCTTACCAAAGTTTGTCCGTGCACGCCGG
>JAZFSS010000263.1:0-5698 GCA_036446275.1 Gammaproteobacteria bacterium
GCGCCGGTGGAAAATTAAACACTAAGAACCCTGACGCCGCCCCGGCAATGCCGGCAGCCAGCCAGGAAAATAATTGGTTTCCAGCGAGCCAACCCAAAATTGCAAAACAAGCGAAGCCGATCGCGGCCATGCCGCCTGCCATGCCATCCATGCCATCCATAAAATTATACAGATTCACCATCCATACCATGCACAGGACCGCGGCAAGCAACACTGCGCCCCCCACCAATGGATCATGCCCCCATAGTGCAAAGTTGGATAAAAGACCACTGCCAAGCAATAACATTAGTGTGACCACTATCTGAATTGTCAGGCGCCACACGGGAGGCACACCACGCCAATCATCCAACCAAGCAACCGCCGCAAGCGGCAGTAATGACCCTGCCAGCCAATACAACAACGACGGCACGACCATGATTTGCGCAGCCAAGTACAGGTTCAGCAATATTACCAGCAAGATTGCCAAACC
This sequence comes from Gammaproteobacteria bacterium, assembly GCA_036446275.1. Classification (GTDB taxonomy): domain Bacteria; phylum Pseudomonadota; class Gammaproteobacteria; order JAZFSS01; family JAZFSS01; genus JAZFSS01. The sequence goes on from JAZFSS010000263.1 coordinate 470, forward strand.
TCCGGTGCGCGGCACGGGGCTAACATGGAGCGACCGTTCATTGGGATAATCCAATATTTGCCAACGTTTAGTCGTCACGCACAACTGGCGCGTCATCCAGAGCGACAGAAGGAAACTTACAACAGCAACAGCACTGATTACTACCACTTTTGATCCAAAAAATAGAGCGGTTTTATCATTCACGATTCTTTTGCCATTCAACAATGGGACTCTTCCCCAAATAAAGTGGGCAAGTTATTGTGGCCCCGTCATTCCGCGACCTCGTCATTCCGGCGAAGGCCGGAATCCAGGTGTAATGGCAAGGAGGCCAATATGGAGCGACAGCCGTGTGTATACCTTTTAGCCAGCAAACGAAACGGAACATTATATACGGGTGTGACTTCCAATTTAGTAAAACGGGTTTGGGAGCACAGGAACCATACGGTTGAGGGGTTTACCAATAAATATGGCGTGAACACCCTGGTTTGGTATGAGGTACATGCAACGATGGAGTCCGCTATTCGTCGGGAAAAGGCGATTAAAAGCTGGAAGCGAGCATGGAAGATAAAAGTCATTGAGGAGAGTAATCCTCAGTGGCGAGATCTGTATGATGACGTACTGTGATGGACGCGGTTACCGGAATTGTAATGATAGCCTGGATTCCGGCCTGCGCCGGAATGACGGGGCTTGGAGGAACAGAATATTGCGAAAAATCACCCACTCGATTTAGAGAAGAACCAAGAATTGTAGCTTTGTGGCCCCGTGTGGCGGTCGCCTATTACTTTTGAAAATATGCACAAATCCGGGCATCACCACAATTTCCAGCCATGCAGATCAAAAAATGATATGGCAGACCGAATAAACCAATAGATATGGCGTGAACCCTTGCGGGCCGCCCTGCCTCCATAGTGGGTAATTCTCACGGCAGGAACATAGGCGATGTTGGCAACCTTACCCATGCGAACCGACAGATCAAAATCTTCAAAATAGAGAAAAAACTTGGCGTTGAATGCTCCAATCTCTTGCAATAAGTCATTGCGAATCAGCATGAAACAGCCACTTGCGATGGGAATTTCCGTGCTTACCTGGTCAGCCTTAAGATCCTGCATTTCATAGTGCCCTAGTCTCTTGTTCAAGTGAACCCGCAGCCTCGGTGGCACAAAGCCCCGCAGAAACAAATCGAGCACCGTTGGATAGCGCTTACAAAGGTATAGACGCTTCCCCTTGCCGTCCATCGCGTAGGGCGTCAGCAATCCAACCCCCTTATGTTGCTCCATAAATTCCAAGGCCTGAACCAACGCATTACGCTCTAACACAACATCAGGATTCAGCACCAGATGGTAGTTACCCTTATGGGGAGAAATCGCACGATTATGGGCGTTTCCGTACCCTAAATTGCGCTCGGCAAACTGCAAATTAACCGTTATGTCATATTCCGACTGCATTGAACCGGATAGCGTAACGAGCTGCTCCTTAACTGATTCGTCTGTGCTGTTGTCAACGATCGTTAGGCTGCAACCACTAATAAGGTGCTTCGACTTGCAGGGCTCGATCGATTCGCCAATCGATTTCAGGAGCCGTTCCAATAAATCCAGATCCGGCCGGTAGGTCACGATTGAGATTGAGATTGAAACCGAACAATTCAAAACAGGCTAAAAATGTTTTCGTATCAATAAAGTTTGGGTTCCCCGCGAGGCGCGGGTCCTACGATGACACATCAGAGCTTCCTTAGAAAAATAAATCCGGCCTCTTTTACGTAGCTACGATTTCCGTCAGCATGTCGCGCAGGTTGTAGCGCCAATGAGGCGAAGTTATGTGCAAATCCCTCCATGCAGAGGTCTTGTCCAGCACGCTATAGCTCGGGCGCCGGGCCGGCCTGGGATAATCCTGCGTGCGAATCGGGTAAATTGGTATGGCGTGGGGTAACAGGCCCAAGGACAGCGCCTCTGCTTGGATCGCCACCGCAAAATCGTACCAGCTGGCTACCCCTGCATCGGTCCAATGGTAGATGCCACATAATTGCGGCAGAGAAACAGCTGCCCAAATGGCTCGGGCCAGGGACCGCGCCCATGTGGGAGTACCCACCTGATCGGCGACGACTCTTAACTCCTCCTGTTCCCGCAATAGCCGCAACATGACAGTTACGAAATTGCTACCGTAGCTGGAATAGAGCCAGGCACTGCGAATAACCAGCGCTGCGCCATTGGTGATCTCTGCAATCCGCTGCTCGCCTTCCCATTTGCTGCTGCCGTACACACTCAGGGGGGCCCCCGGGTCCGCCGGCAGATAAGGACTTGATCTTTGCCCGTCAAATACGAAGTCCGTGGAAATATGGATCAGGCGAGTACCCCACCGGTTTGCGCTCCGCGCCAGCCCGGCGGCAGCTTCGCTGTTTATTGCAAAGGCCGCCTGGGGCTCTGTCTCCGCCTGGTCCACATTGGTATAAGCGGCAGTATTCACAACTACGTCGGGTCGCTGATCCTTGAAACAAGCGTCCACCGCGGCTGCATCCGTGATATCGAGGCCGACATGGCCAGATTTCGACCCAACGTGGTTTAGCGTAACCAGATTACAGTCTGGTGGAGCCGAACCTTGGAGTTCACGCCCAAGCTGGCCCCCTGCACCGGTTATTAGCACCTTCATTAGGCGAGCCGCGGCGGTGCGCCCCGCTCCACCAAGCGCAGCCAAGGGTTGCTGTGACCCACCGGTTTCACGGCAACAGGGGCTCGGTGAGTATTTGCAGCAGATAGCGACCGTAGTCTTGGTCTTGCACTGGCTCAGCCAAGCGACGCACCTGCTCGGCGTCGATGAATTGCATGCGGTAGGCAATTTCTTCGGGGCAACAGATCTTCAACCCTTGGCGTTTTTCCACAGTGGCGATGAACTGGCTGGCCTGCAAAAGATTCTCCTGGGTGCCGGTATCCAGCCAGGCGGAACCACGCCCAAGGAGTTCCACCCGTAGATCTCCCTGCTGCAAATAGATGGCATTTATATCGGTAATTTCCAGCTCACCACGGCTCGAGGGCTGGATCTTCGCCGCAATATCCACCACTTGATTGTCGTAGAAGTACAGACCGGTCAGGGCGTAGTGGGAACGGGGTGAGCTGGGTTTCTCTTCGATCCCCACCGCGTTGCCTTCGTCATCGAATTCCACGACACCGTATGCCTCGGGGTTGTGTACCCGGTACGCAAAGATAGTGGCGCCATCACGCCTTTGTTCCGCACGGTGCAGCTTTGCGCTCAATTCATGGCCATAGAAAATATTGTCTCCTAAGACCAACGCAACAGACCCATCACCAATAAAATCCCGCCCAATAAGAAACGCCTGGGCTAGCCCTTCGGGCTGGGGTTGTTCGGCATAGGAAAATCGAACGCCCCAATTTTTTCCATCTCCCAGTAGTTGGGAAAAGCGCGGCAGGTCTTGGGGCGTGGAGATCACCAATATGTCCCTGATGCCAGCCAGCATTAGGGTGCAAATAGGGTAGTAAACCATGGGTTTGTCGTACACCGGCATCAGCTGTTTGCTGACGACGTTGGTCAGGGGATAGAGTCGGGTGCCGGAACCACCGGCAAGTACGATGCCTTTTCGCAACGGAATATGTCCTTAGGACCTGTTAATGCTACCCGGACCGCCACGACGGCGGCCAATGAAAAAATCGCGGAAATCGGCGGCAGGGTTCCATTATTTGCCCATGGGGTCAAGGCTCGGCTCACAGCACAAAGGTGGATGAGCCCCGCAACCCGGCCGCAATCCCCTGACAACAGCGATATTTATCATGGGCATATAAGGGATCCGGGCACCCTTGAACACCAAATTGAGTGCATAGGATCGTGCCATAGTTAGTCCCTTAGCTCTGAAATCTTGAACAATTTGTTGAAAAATATAGGCAGGTTGGGCAGGGTGGCAGGGAAATCCCGCAACAGTTGGTTGAATTTCACCTTGCACACGCGGAAACTCTATCCCACTACTTACCAGCGAGGGAAATATTATGTACGGCGAAAATATGACCTGGATATGGGGTACCGGATTGATCATCTTTGTTATCGGCCTGGGACTAGGGGTATTGGTTGCCTATCTGTTCGGTGGCCACCGTAGATTGCGCGCAAAGAATGCTGAATTGCAGGAAATCCAAGCCGCCTACACCAGTTACCGGAAGGATGTGGACCATCATTTCCATAAGACGGGAGAGCTCTTGCAGCAGATGACGGGGCAATACCGGTCCATCTATGAGCACTTGGCGCAAGGCGCCCATACCTTGGGCGATGCCCGCTGGCAACCTCCTATGTTGGACCTGGCGGAGCCACCCAACCCGGAGCCTATTGAACCGCGGCAAAACGATCAGGAAGAAGCCATCTTCGCGGCAGAAGCCGCCGACGGGACGTTAGACGAGGCTGCCGATGTTTCGGAAATCGACCTGGCACATGACTCCGTGGAACCATTGCGGCGGGAGTATCACTGACTAAAGAATCGGAGCGTCATTGGGACTCTTCGCCGGCCTGCACCATAGATTTTAGATTGTACTTCGCCAACGCATCGGCCATCGCTGATTGCAACCGGTTCACGACCTGATTGACAGGCGTAATGGAAATCAATTGATCCTGTGCCAGTATGTCGGACTCTTCCGCCTCCCTTACCGAGGCAACCAGATCGGACAACAGAATGGTTTCGATATCCCGGGCCGGCACGTAGCCCGGCGGGTCATCCGCCGTCGAAAGCAAAAAATTCTGCTTCGTTAACAGCGCCAACAAGCGTTGTAGCGGCCCGACCGGGGCGCCAATTCGCTCTGATAACGTCTCTTCGGTCCAGGGCGTCAGGTCGTGATGATAGTTATAGGCCACTAGATACATTACCAGCAGGGCCATTTTCTCCTTAAGCCGATTACTCATGTGCAACCGTACCGGTTGAAACGTCACATAGCGGGGATTTTGAACATAGAAGGCGATCTGCGCCCCAAATAAAAGTATTAGCCAGTTTAGATACATCCAGATAAGCAACAGGATCAAAATCGCAAAGCTGGAATAAATCGCCGCATAATTGGATGATGTGGTGATAAATAAGGCAAACGCCCAACCGGTGGTCTCCCATAAAATACCGGCCAGCAGCCCACCCACCGCCGCCGCGCGAAACCGTACACGAGTGTTTGGGATAAACTGGTATACGAAGGTAAAGGCCGCGATCACTAGCAGGTAAGGCACGAGCTTTCCGGCAAATACCATGGCCGTGCCAAAGGGCTCGATGGCGATCACCTT
>JAZFSS010000264.1:0-7407 GCA_036446275.1 Gammaproteobacteria bacterium
GAAGTAACCTCGCCACAGGCCTTTGAAGGATTGCGCCTGGCCGGCCGTAGCCCTTGGCGTAGTGAGTCCGTGCTGGCTGTCCCGGATCACAACGTACCAACCACAAACCGTAGCGGCGGTATCAGCGATCCGATCTCCCGCTTGCAAGTGGAGACCTTGGGGCGAAACTGCCATGAGTTTGGCATCACCGAATTTCACATGGATGATCAGCGGCAGGGCATAGTGCATATCATCGGTCCGGAACAGGGAGCCACCTTGCCGGGCATGACCTTGGTTTGTGGTGACTCCCATACTTCTACTCATGGTGCCTTCGGGGCGCTGGCCCTTGGTATTGGGACGTCAGAAGTGGAGCATGTATTGGCCACTCAGTGCCTGATCCAGAAAAAGTCTAAAAATCTGCTGATCGAAGTGGATGGAACATTGTCCGATGGCGTGAGCGCAAAGGATCTGGTGTTGGCCATTATCGGCACCATAGGTACCGCGGGGGCAACCGGGTATACCGTGGAATACGGTGGCTCCGCCATCCGCGCCCTGTCCATGGAAGGTCGAATGACGGTATGCAACATGTCCATTGAAGCCGGTGCAAGGGCCGGGCTCATCGCAGTGGATGAGCGGACTATCCGTTATGTTGAAGGCCGGCCGTTTGCACCAAAGGGTGCCCAGTGGGATCAGGCAGCAGCAGCGTGGCGAACGTTAAAAAGTGACCCCGAAGCCGGATTTGACCGGATCGTAAAATTGAATGGGTTGGAAGTTCAACCCTGCGTGACTTGGGGCACGTCGCCGGAGATGGTGGTGCCCGTGCAGGGTAAGGTTCCGGATCCCGATGCCGAGGCTGACCCCGTCAAGCGTGACAGTATAGTGCGGGCTTTGGATTATATGGGGCTAAAGGCTGCTGTACCGATCACTGACATTCGGCCTGACAAGATTTTTATTGGCTCGTGTACCAATTCCCGTATTGAAGATTTGCGATCCGCCGCGGCAGTGGTGCAGGGCAAGCGAGTGGCATCATCGATCAAGCTTGCCATGGTAGTGCCAGGGTCCGGATTGGTTAAGAGACAAGCCGAGCAGGAAGGGCTGGATCAAATTTTTCGCGACGCAGGATTCGAGTGGCGTGAGCCCGGCTGTTCCATGTGTCTTGCCATGAACGCGGACAGACTGGAGCCGAAAGAACGTTGTGCTTCTACGTCAAACCGTAATTTTGAGGGTCGGCAGGGGCAGGGCGGCCGTACGCATTTGGTTAGCCCGGCCATGGCGGCGGCGGCAGCCATCGCCGGACATTTTGTGGATGTGCGGGAATGGGAGTTTAATTAGGTATTTTCGGAGCCATGAAACAGTTTACTAAATGTAAGGGTGTAGTCGTTCCTCTGGATCGGGCTAATGTGGATACGGACGCCATTATTCCTAAACAGTTTTTGAAGTCTATCCAGCGTGTGGGATTTGGACCGAACCTGTTTGATGAGTGGCGATATCTCGACCATGGTGAGTTGGGGCAAGATAATAGTTCGAGGCCCTTAAATCCTGAATTTATTTTGAACCAAAGGCGTTATCAAACCGGGCAGATCCTGCTTGCCAGGGATAATTTTGGTTGTGGTTCCTCGCGGGAGCATGCTGTCTGGGCGCTCATGGATTATGGGTTTCGTGTCGTCATTGCGCCGAGCTTTGCGGATATTTTTTACAACAACTGCTTCAAGAATGGCTTACTGCCCGTGGTGCTGGACGCGGAAATCGTCGACGACCTATTCAAGGCGGTGGCAGCGGAGTCCGGTTACTGTCTGACTGTAGACCTGGAAGCCCAACAGATAAAAGACCCGGACCGGCTCGTGTTTGGCTTTGAGATGGACTCGTATCAGAAGCATTGTTTATTAAATGGGCTGGACGATATCGCTCTTACCCTGCAGCATACAGATGACGTTCGGGCGTACGAGGAGCGGCGTCGTAAGGTAACTCCTTGGTTGTTTCCGGCAAGTTGATAGCGTGACCTTTGTGCCATGAATAGAGTACTGATCTTGCCGGGTGACGGCATCGGACCGGAAATTATTGCCGAGGCGCTTGCTGTGCTGAATCGGCTGCGGGATAACTTTGGTCTGGAGCTGGAGTTGGAAGAAGGCGTGGTGGGAGGTGCCGCCTATGAAGCATCGGGCAGTCCCTTACCGGATGCCACCCTGTCTCAGGCAAGGGAAGCCGACGCCGTATTGTTGGGGTCCGTGGGTGGACCCCAATGGCAAAATTTGGACCGGGCATTGCGCCCGGAACAGGGCCTGTTGGGATTACGTTCGGAGTTGGGGTTATTCGCCAATCTCCGGCCTGCAGTGTTGTATGCACAACTCGTTGCAGCATCTACTTTAAAGCCGGAAGTTGTGGTGGACCTGGACATCATGATTGTGCGTGAGCTGATAGGCGGCATCTACTTTGGTACGCCGCGGGGAGTGCGTATTGCAGCCAATGGTGAACGTGAAGGGGTTAACACCCTCGTGTACCGCGAATCGGAGATTGAGCGCATTGGTCGGATGGCATTCCAGACCGCTCAAAAGAGGGGGGGGCGGTTATGTTCCGTGGACAAGGCCAATGTACTGGAAGTGAGTGAACTTTGGCGAGAGGTAATGACCGGGCTTGCGGAGGAATACCCTGACGTAGAACTTAGTCACATGTACGTGGACAATGCCGCGATGCAGTTGGTAAGGGCCCCTAAGCAATTTGACGTTATAGTCACTGCGAATATGTTTGGCGATATTCTTTCTGACATCGCTGCCATGTTAACGGGCTCTATTGGTATGCTGCCTTCGGCCTCCTTGGATGTGAACGGCAAGGGTATGTATGAGCCCATCCACGGGTCGGCCCCCGATATTGCTGGACAAGGTGTCGCTAACCCGTTAGGAACCATCCTGTCGGTGGCCATGATGTTACGGTACAGCTTAGGCCAGCCTCGCTTTGCCGACCGGGTTGAAATGGCGGTGGAATCGGTATTGGACCAGGGTTTGCGCACTCCGGATATTTATGCTGATGGAGATATCAAAGTAGGCACCCGGGAAATTGGTCAAGCAGTGATGGAAGCGCTTGGATAACTGCGACTATCGAATTTGGAGATGATTTAGCGATGAGCAGGAAGTTTGACGTAGCCGTCGTAGGGGCGACGGGTGTAGTGGGTGAGACCATGTTGGAGATCCTTGCGGAACGGGAGTTTCCGGTAGGTAAGGTGTATGCAGTGGCCAGTAGCCGGTCGGCTGGGAATGCCGTCCTGTTCAATAAGCGGCGACTGGTCATTGAGGATCTTGCTGAATTCGATTTTTCTAAGGTGCAAATAGGTTTATTTTCGCCAGGTGCCGAAGTTTCCAAACAATATGCCCCTAAGGCCGTAGCGGCTGGTTGTGTGGTGGTGGACAATACCTCGCAGTTCCGCTATGACGACGATATTCCGCTGGTGGTGCCGGAGGTTAATCCCCACGCTATAGCCCGGCATACAAACCGGGGGATTATTGCTAATCCCAATTGTTCCACCATCCAGATGGTAGTAGCGCTCAAGCCGATTTATGACGCCGTGGGCATCGAGCGCATTAATGTGTGTACCTACCAGGCGGTATCCGGTACCGGCAAGGAGGCCATGAAGGAACTGGCGGCGCAAACCGCACAACTATTGAACGGCCAGCCGGTGGAACCGCGGGTATATCCAAACCAGATTGCCTTCAATGTTTTGCCTCATATTGATGTGTTCCAGGATAACGGGTACACCAAAGAGGAGATGAAGATGGTGTGGGAGACGCGTAAGATTCTGGAAGATGATTCGGTGCAAGTGAATCCCACCACGGCAAGAGTGCCAGTGTTTTACGGGCACTCGGAGGCGGTGCATATCGAGACTCGTGAGAAGATTACCGCACAGACGGCGCGGCAACTATTGGAAAATGCGCCGGGAGTGGTGGTACTCGACAAACACCAAGATGGTGGTTACCCGACTGCCGTGACGGTTTCCGCCGGTAGCGATCCAGTCTATGTAGGTCGTATTAGAGAAGATATTTCTCATCCCAGGGGCTTGAATCTTTGGGTGGTGGCAGACAACGTGCGCAAGGGAGCGGCCCTCAACAGCGTGCAGATTGCTGAGGTGCTGGTGCGCGATTATCTGTAATGACCACTAAGGGACGCCGGTGAGGTAGGGCGGCGATTCCATGGCCCGGATATTGCAGCTTTATGATCGGAGTGGGCCTTCGATCTCGGCAATATTTTTGTAAGCCGCTGATTTAGGGTTATTTCTGGGAATAGATGACGGTTTTTTGCGAACCAACGGGGTGAATTTGAGCCGCCAAGAGACATACAGCATGACCAGAAAATTGGCGTTCCTAGCGGTTTCCTTGGCGGTGATTCCAACGCCGGCGACCCCTGTGGGGTTGGGAAACATTGAACTCCGTTCATTCTTGAATCAACCCTTGCACGCCGAAGTAGAGTTGCTTTCCATAAGCGCCGAAGAACTGTTGGACCTGAATGTCGTATTGGGATCCCGTGAGGCCTTCGCCACGGCCAATCTGCAACGTTCACCTTTGCTCGACAATTTGCGCTTTGAGATCATTCAGAAGCCGGGCGATAAAGCGACTATCCATGTCACCAGCCGTGAGCCGGTGCGGGAACCATTTCTTGATTTCTTGTTACAGGTGGATTGGCCCGGTGGCCGGTTAGTTAGGGAATACACGGTATTGGTGGATCCGCCAGTCTTGATGCCGGCCCCGGTCCCCCAGGTCCAGATCGCTGTCACGGAAACCGCAACCGGCGCGGCCGCCAAGGTCGAACCCCCCAAGCAAACGGCTGCGGTGGCCTCTCCAACGCCGGTTGAAGTGCCGATCGAGGCAATTCCAACCCGACCACACACTGTCGTACCCGGTGAGTACACCACCGTGGCTGGTGACACCCTTTGGACTATTGCCCGCCAATTAAGACCAAATCGCAGTATCCGGCCTCAACAGATGATTCTGGCCCTGCAGCGTCATAACCCTCATGCCTTCTACGGTAACGTAAATCTGTTAAAGGTTGGTGTCACATTGCGGGTTCCGGGGCTGGAAGAAATTACGTCGTTATCAAGGGATAGTGCCGCAGCTGAAGTCGACCGTCAGGAGTCGGAATGGCGGCGACAGCGGTCCAAGCCGTTAGCGCAGCAATCCGCCGATGTCAGCCAGGAGCCGGGCACATCCGCGCAATCCAGTAAAACTGCCGGCGTCAAGAGGGCGGCTAAACCGATGGCCAACACCGAAACAGCCGAGGTAGAGAGCCGGCTTAAATTGGTTCCACCGGGGCCACTGGATGTTGAACTTCAAGTGCTTGCCGCAGGACTAGGCGACAGCGGCGGTGTTCGGATCGAGCATTTGAGTAAGGAGCTGGCGTTGGCCGTAGAGGCTGCCGAGACCCAGCGCCGTGCATCCGAGGTATTGCGGGGCCGGTTGACCGCAGTGCAGACGCAGATGGAAGAAATGCGCAAGTTGATCGCGATTAATGAGAAAGAATTGGCTCGGTTTCGCAACCAGTTAGTCGCCGCTCAGGAAGGGCAGGGGCTGGTAATTCAGCCGGCAGCGCCGGATGTCTCGGAGTCCAAGTCATTAACGGCGGAGATCGGCGGAATTATTAGCAGTCCCGTGTTGAAAACATTAATAGGCGTAGTTGGAATCTTGGTAATGGCCTTGCTATGGGTTGTGATGCGTCAACGTAAAATGGAGGAGGAGATGTCGGCGCCGTTAGCCGATTTACCCGAACAGCCTGGGGCAGATACAGTAGTGGGAGTAAAGGCACCACAGTCTGAGGCGGTTATGGACCCCATTGCTGAAGCCGATGTGTTCATAGCCTACGGCCGATATGACCAAGCCGCGGAACTTGTTGAGGGAGCCTTGAAGCAGGATCCGGGACAGCAGAACCTTTTGTTGAAACTGTTGGAGATCCACTACGCCGCTAAGCACCAAGCTGCCTTTGACGCCGAGGCTGCGTCACTCAAAGCCAGCATTGACGATGAGAAAGATCCGATTTGGACTCAAGTTTTGCTGATGGGGAAAACCCTGAGTCCGGAGAACCCGCTGTACAGTGGTCGGGAAGCCAAGCCTGTTGGTGAGATTGTGAACGAAATTTTGGATGAGATTCCTACCAATGAGTCTTTGCCTGAAGTAAGGGACATGCCGGTCGTGGAAGATGATAACCGGGATATCGAGTGGGATCTGAATCTTAAGGCCACGGGCACGGATGATCAGGAGTCTGACGGAGGCATTGTCCAGGCCAAGACCTTCGAATTCGAACCGGAGCTCAGCGATACCGTTGCAACCGAACAGACATCCTCCGACCTGACCTTAGAAGAGACCGAAGATGTTGTTACCGAGTTCACTGATCTTGAGTTTGAGCCCCATAACGAAAATTCGCTCACTGAAGGGACTACTCCGGAACCCGCTGCCGAGCAACAGCATGGAGAACAAACCGTAGCAGACCAAGATCTGGATATGGAAATTGATGAGATGGGGACCAAGCTTGATTTGGGTCGTGCTTATATCGAAATGGGCGATGCGGAAAATGCTCGCGGTATCCTGGACGAAGTAGTTGCTGAGGGCAATGAGGAACAGCGGCAGCAAGCAGAGGCCTTGATTCAGAAAATGTCCTGAATGATTGGTAATACTCATTGCTGGGAAAGATAAAGGTGCTGGAGTTGTTCCAGCTTTTTTTTGCCTGCTACTGAGCCCTGGTTCGACACCCGCATGAACGCCTGCCGGGCGGTCAATACACCATAGTGGATTCTATCCGTAGGTAACTTGAGGCGGTCCTCGGTGGGCCGTCTTTTTTCACTCAATCCAAAATAACCGTTACACTACCGGCATGAGCCCGGTGGTGCGCATCCTATGCCTGGTAATTTTCGCGGCCTGCATTGCCCGTGCAGAGTTTTTGGGTCTGGTCGTGGGGTTCGGATTATTGGCCCTGGTCTCGGTGTTCAATGGTAACGGTGCATGGACTGGTTTGGTTGTGATGTTACGGCGGGTGAGATGGTTGTTGATTTCCCTGCTTGTGATCTACGGGTGGTTTACACCAGGACCTGAGTTACTGCCGGTCCTCGGTTCTTTGTCGCCCAGCGTAAGGGGGCTTTATGAAGGGTCGCTTCGGATTACGGCCTTGCTGGTCATGGTGGCGGCCGTGCATCTATTGTTGAGGGCAACGGTTCGTGAGCAACTTTTATCCGCTTTGCATCAGCTAACAGCCCCTTTGACATGGTTACGCTTTCCGAGGGAACGCTTCGTGGCGCGCATGATGTTAGTGTTGGACGCCGTGCCCCAAATGCAGGAATTGGTAGACCTGCAGCTCGCGGCACTGTCCCGCACCGGTTCGGTGTGGGAGCGTATGGCCAAGGGCACGCGGGTTATTTATGATGCAGTCCTCGCGAAGGCGGAACAACAGCCCACGGAG
>JAZFSS010000265.1:0-5311 GCA_036446275.1 Gammaproteobacteria bacterium
GATACACCATATGGTTTATAATACCATATGGCAGCAAAGCTGATCTACAAGGAGAAGTTCATTTACGGAGACGGCTCAATACGGGAGATGGTGCTATGGAAGCTGCCAAAATCATCCCAGAACCGGCCCCACGGTTTGAAATACCGGCTTTATTACGGGCTTAGCGACGGTACACCGGTGGTACGGTATGACAACGAGACTGGCAAGGGCGACCACCGCCATGTTGGCGAACGGCAGGAACCGTATCGGTTCCAGGACGTGGAGACATTGGTTGCTGATTTCTTGGCGGACGTGGCGCAGGCGCGTGGAGGTACACCATGAGCAGTAAGATTAAAATCGGTGTTGGCAAGACCGACGAGTCGGCCAATAAGTTTATTAAGACCTGGCACGATGCTGAAAAGGGCCGGGTACCTAAAGTCGCAGAGGAGCGTTTGCTATTTGAAGATTTGGAAACGTTGCTTGGCGTATTGACTCCGCGACGCTGGACACTGCTGAAGGTCCTACGTCGCGAGGGGCCAATGAGCGTGCGCGCGTTATCGAAGCAACTCCGCCGTGACTACAAGAATGTTCATGTAGACGTTGGCAAGCTGGAAAACTTGGGGCTGATCGCCCGCACTAAGGACAGCAAGGTTACCGTACCATGGGAAACAATTGTCGCTGAGATGAAACTTGCCGCATAAAGGCGTGGATGATGAAACGCAAAACCGTTAAAATTTCTACAACATCCACCAGCGCAAACGCATGCTTGTCAAAAGAGTCTCGTCTTGGCACGCGGACGCGTTCGCCCCGACCCGACTCCTGGCATGACTTTTTCGATAGCGAATTGCGGCCAACTGACGACTTCATGGAGGAGTGCGTTCCTTTGCCTGTCCAGGAACGCAAGCCGATTGGATCGAACGGCTCTCAGACTCGCTGAGTGTTCGATACTTTCACTAAACCAAGATACCAAGCCTGATACCTTCACATCTCTGCGGATTACACCGAAAAAGCAGTGGGCTTGGGGATCGGGCGATGGCTATGACGCTACTCGGAAGCGCACTATCTTGGATAGTTCCTTTTCCATCTCTCGTTGCGCGTGCCAGAGATCACACTGCTGTTGCATACGCAACCAGATACCTGGGCCATTACCCATAAACCGGCCAATGCGTAGCGCCATCTCAGGCGTAATACCCTGGTCTTCTGCAAGAATTCGGTGTATCACTTGCCGAGACACCCCGATCCGTCTTGCGAAATCGCTGATGGAAATACCAATCTCAGGTAATACATCTTCGCGCAGCAGTGCGCCCGGATGCGTTGGTCTGCGCTTCGGACGATTCTCAATCAATTGCTCCTTCATGATTGATACTCAATGGTATTGTTCGAGGTCTACTCGCCAGGCATCCCCATCAAGCCATTCAAAGGTGATACAAAATGGACCATTCACATGAATACTATAGTGCTTAGTTTACAGGACAGACGAGGTTAGAAAACGCGAAAATCGCCCTTAAGCTTACTCCGTATAAACTAAGATCCCGTAGTATTCAGCCCACCCACAGAATCGTTCATATCAACAGGGAGATAACAGAGAGATGTACGCGCGCACGCGCGTGCGCGTGTTATTGGGGTTTGGGTTTCTTAGGCTAAATTTGGGTCTAGTTTTCAGTGCCATCTAGGAAACCTCTGATGTGTCGTTTTGGTAGTGGGTCAGTTTGACGTCATTCCGGAAAGTGAGTTCTGGTTGCCTTGAACCATCGACTACAGCAAGACGACCATGGTGATCCTAGAGTCTAATCGGACATATAATCGGTCACAGAAATACCGGTGTATGTTTTAACTATATGTATTTATTAGATAATTATAAATTATATAGCGGACATTTAATCAGAACTTAAACCGGACATATTCCCGGTCACGAAAGAGTATAACATTGCATCAATAATGCAATAACTATATGATATAACAAATTTATATCGAAATCCTATTGCGGACATGAAAGAGGACATTTTAGAAGCTAAAGACATAGGGGAAGCGGTCTCGATGATGGAGCCGTTGCTGATTTCTGTGGGGTCAAAACACCGTGGGGTCCTCAATGATCTCGCACTTGACCTAGCCACCTTTGCCGCGCGCTTTAGAGGAAGCCTACCAAAACATATCGAACACTCCCTAGCAAACCTGGTCAGGGCAATGAACTGTTATTACAGTAACTTGATCGAGGGACATGACACCCATCCAGTCGATATTGAGCGGGCGCTAAACGATGACTACAGCACGAATGCCAAACAGCGCAATTTGCAGCTGGAGGCCAAGGCGCACATTACCGTACAACGCTGGATCGACGAAGGTGGTCTCAAAGATCGCGCCACTAGCCCCGAAGGATTGTGTGAAATTCATCGGCGCTTTTGTGAATTGCTGCCAGAGGAACTGCTATGGGTAGAAGAGCCCGGCACCGGCGAGCGCATTCGGGTTGTACCGGGTGAACTTCGCCAACGTGACGTTAAGGTAGGAAAACACATCGCAATCAGCCCCGGTGCATTGCCACGTTTTCTAGAACGTTTTGAAAGTGCGTATAGCGGTATCGGCAAGACAGAAGCAATCCTCGCTTGTGCAGCCGCCCATCACAGGCTTCTTTGGCTTCACCCATTTCTCGATGGAAACGGCCGCGTGGCACGACTGATGTCTTACGCGATATTGTTGGACTTATTAGATGCTGGGGGTATCTGGTCCATCGCTCGCGGCCTTGCCCGGAACGAAAGTGAATATAAACGCCAGCTCGCAGCATGCGATCAGCCACGCCGTGGTGATCTAGATGGACGGGGCAATCTAAGTGAAGAGGCGTTGGCCGGGTTTACCCGGTTCTTTCTGGAAACCTGCATCGATCAGGTGAAATTCATGGAGGAACTGGTTGCGCCAGAAAAACTGCGCGGCCGCATACTGTCTTGGGCCGAAGGGGAAATACGTGCGGATTCGCTGCCGCCGCAGTCTGCAAAAATCTTGGAGAGGATTTTGTATCAGGGGGAGCTACCACGCAGCGAAGTCGCCCCAATGTTTGGCGTTGGCACTCGGCAAGCGAGGCGCTATATCGAACCTTTAACCGAGCTTGGTGCGCTTACCTCGAAGAGTATGCGTGACCCGTATTACCTCGCCTTTCCGGCAAAACTTGCATCGCAGTGGATGCCGGGATTGTTTCCCGAGCATAAGACGTAACAAAATATTAAAAGCACTTACTTACTGGTCCTGCACTCAAGCATAGTAGATTATCCGTCACTGAGAAAAACCATGATCCGATCAAGTAGTGAATCGCGGCCCCAATATGTCGGCAGAAACACTCACCTACGGGCAGCAAGGTTCCGTCGAGCCAAACTCCCGAACTGGTTGTATTGCATCTTCGGGAACAAACTGCTGGATTCCGGCCTGCGCCGGAATGACAAGGTAAAAATGATGGTGGCTACGGGTGGACTTGAACCACCGACCTCAGCATTATGAGTGCCGCGCTCTAACCAGCTGAGCTACGTAGCCGAAAAAGGAAGGGCAATTCTATCACAGGCATTAACACTGCTTAGTTCCTGATGTATAGCGAATCTTATTTGATCCCCTTTTATACTCGGAACGGGTGCACCCTAGCCCTCCCCGGCCGCTACCTATTCGTCGCGGCGCTTCGCCCCTGTGGGAGAGGGAACTGTTGATTCGGTATCCTACACGTTAAAGCGGAAGTGGACGACGTCGCCATCCTGTACTACGTAGTCCTTGCCTTCCACGCGCAGTTTACCCGCATCCCGGGCCCCGGACTCTCCGTTGCAGTAGACAAAATCATCAAAGCCGATTACTTCCGCGCGAATAAAGCCCCGTTCAAAATCCGTGTGGATCTTTCCCGCTGCCTGGGGCGCCGTGGCCGACCGGGGGATGGTCCAGGCGCGTACTTCTTTTGGTCCCGCGGTAAAAAATGTCTCCAGATCCAATAACCGGTACCCGGCCCGGATCACCCGGTGCAGGCCCGGCTCTTGCAGACCCATCTCACCTAGAAATTCCATCCGGTCCGTCTCATCCAATTGGGCGATTTCCGCCTCAATGGCGGCACAGACCGGCACCACTTCGGCACCTTCTTGGGCGGCAATCCGCTCCACCACCTCCAGATAAGGATTATCCTTGAATCCGTTTTCCGCCACATTGGCAATGTATAGGGTGGGCTTTGCCGTTAATAGGAATAGCTCCCGTAAATACTGCCGCTGCGTTTCATCTAATTGTAACGAACGTACCGGCTTGGTTTGATCCAAATGGTCGCGCAACCGTTCCAGAGTTTTTAATTGGGCCACTGCGTCTTTATCGCCGGACTTGGCGGTACGACTGACGCGGCGATGGGACTTTTCCACCGTTTCAAGATCCGCCAAGGCCAGCTCGGTATTGATGACCTCAATATCGGAATCCGGATCAACACGCCCTGACACATGGATAACATTATCATCCTCAAAACAGCGTACTATATGCGCGATAGCATCGGTCTCACGGATATTCGCCAGGAACTGGTTGCCTAATCCTTCCCCCTTGGACGCGCCGGCCACCAAACCTGCGATATCCACGAATTCCATCGTGGTGGGAAGCACTTGCTGGGGATTTACAATTCGCGCCAGTTGTTCCAGCCGGTCATCCGGCATGGGTACAATACCGACATTGGGATCAATGGTGCAGAAAGGATAATTTTCCGCTTGAATCTGCGCCTGGGTCAGGGCATTAAACAAGGTGGATTTGCCCACGTTGGGTAGTCCCACGATGCCACATTTGAATCCCATTTAATAGAGACCAGTCTCTTGCGTAAATCGATCCTGTTTGATGCGCTCGGCCTAACGGCCTTAGCACATCCTACGGAGCCGTTGTTGTCACGTTAATTGATATCTGATATCCGTTACTTGCTGTTATCATTACTATGTAGTTTATTCATGGCTCCTTCCACATCTCCTTCCAGCACTAACGGTAATACCGACAACGCATCGTCTATCGCCTCGTTAATCTGCTCGCGGTCCTGCTTGGAAGGTCGTTGCAACACGTAATCCGTTACCTCGTCCCGATGTCCCGGATGTTCCACGCCGATACGCAGACGGTAGAAATCGTTGCCTCCCAGGTGCGAAATTAGATCGCGCAAGCCATTGTGGCCGCCATGGCCGCCGCCGCGCTTCAGCTTCACTGTACCCACGGGTAGATCGATATCATCATGGACCACCAGGATCTCCGGCAAGGGAATACGGTAAAACCCAGCCAAGGCGGCAACCGCCTGGCCACTGTGGTTCATATAGGTGGAAGGCTTGAACACACGGCGATCTTTGCCACTTACATTGCATTG
>JAZFSS010000266.1:0-10893 GCA_036446275.1 Gammaproteobacteria bacterium
TGCTGAAGGCGGGACATCCTCCGGCGCAAATCAGGCAAACAGATATCCGGATAGCGGTGAAGATGATATGCCGGTGGCGCATGGGTGCCGGGCAGCCTGGATTTAAGCCATTTAGTCAGGCGCCGCCCATTTGCCATACACAAACCGGTTACTCGGCTGGAATAAGCCGGCTTAGGCAATTCGGAACGCCCTTGTGAAATTTCGTCAAGCACGTCCACCATCCTCTCGCATGCCAATGAGCCATCACGGGCGGCGATATAACGGTCAACTAGCGCCTTGCGGTCTTCCCCATTAGCAGTACCAAGCTCACCGTTTAGAATCTTTGTCAGGCTCTCCCGCAGTTCCTGAAGGCTTACACACTGATGGCTAAGCTTGTTAGGCAAGCCGTAGAAGCCCTGGTCGATATCTTCATTGATCCTCGCCCGGTAACTGATGGCAGGAACGCCCATGGCGTACGCCTCCACTCCGGTAGTACACCCGTTATGAATAAGTGCCTTTGTCGCCATCAGCCAGGCAACGACATTCCCTTCATTGGTTACCCGGACTCGCTTACAATGGGCAGCGATACGATGATAGACGTCCTGATTTTCGGAGGGATGCGGCCGTACAACGATAGTGTAGTCTGGAAAGGCCTCCTCGAGTGCCGGTATTAACTCCTTGAAGCATTCAAAGATCGCCTGCTTGTGATCCCGCAGGGCTTCGGCAAACTTCCGGCTCATGCCTTTCGCAGCCTTACCGAACTCAGGTTCTTCTCCTTTCCTCTTTGCGGGCCGGAACAGATTCTGGCTAACGGCAAATGCATTAACATGATTAAAATTGGTGTTTACAAGAATAAACGGCCCGTAGGCCCTGCGAATCTCTTCCGCATCGCCCCGGTAGAACGCTCTTATTTCAGGTCGCAACAAGTCTCCACGCGGATTACCGGTAACATGAATTGGTATCTGCGCGGGCATTTCCGGATATTGGCGCCACAATTTCGCATTGTCATCACCCCAAGCAAATAGATGAGATACGTATTTTAGGGACTGGGGCGACAGGCGCCTGGAAAAATAAATATCCCGGGGCAGATGTACCAGCGCTTCCTCATCCCAAGAAACGATTTTGTGCCCAAGCTTGTACATGATCTGGAACATCGTCAAGTTCATGATGGTAAAGCTTTTGCATAGATACAAGCTTCTTGGAAAAGAGGCTATCTGAAAATCTATTTTTCGATGGGAGCCGATAACTGAAGAAAAACCACGCCTGGCGGCGACACAGGCAAGCAAAAGTTTAGGGTCAAGTTCACGCACTTGATTTTCAACAGGGATTATGAGCGGTATTTTCGCAGTCATATTACCAATCACCGGGTCCTAAACGCCGATCCGGAAACTCACATCGGATATCTTTTTTACTTTTAAGGTGCCACTATCGCCAAGCAATCCTTGTAAACGCGATATGCGTCTACGCACTTCATCAATAGAGATTTCCGGATACCGATGGCGCTGGAATTCCGGCCGGTTATGGGTACCCGGAAGGCTTGACTTGAATCGCCTTGCCAACTGCAGGCCCTTGTGCAAGATCCAACGCTCGATTCCATTGAATCTCACCTGTCGTGATGAACCGACTCGATCATTAGAGACGCCCTCAAGCACCTTGACCATTTGCTCACATGCAAGGGGTCCATCCGGTTCCGCCAGATATTCGCTCATGAGCGCTTGACGCTCCGTAGTATTCGGGACTCCGAGTTCGCCTTTTAGAATCCCGTGTAACGTCGCCCGTAATTCCTCGAAATCGAAACATTCGTAGCTCAGCCTGTTTGGCAGCCGGTAAAAACCATCGTCGATATCCTTATTTATTGATGCCCGGTAACTGATTGCCGGCACACCCATTACGTAGGCCTCTACGCCGGTGGTACAACCGTTATGAATAAGCGCTCTCGCGGCCATGAGCCAGGGAACGATGTTTCCCTCATTGGTCACCCGCACGCGTCGGCACGCTGCCGCGATCCTATGATATACGTCGTGATTCTCCGTGGGATGGGGTCGTACCACGATACGATGGTCCGGAAACGCCTGCTCAAGCAACGGGATGAGTTGCTGGAAGGATTCAAATACGGCCTGCTTATGATCCGATAGTGCCTGCGCGTACTCCCGGCTCATACCCCGCGCCGAGCGACCAAATTTTGCCTTCTGTCCCAGCCTTTTGACCGGCCTAAAGAGGTTCATGTCAGGCCCAAAGGCATTGACGTGATTGAAGTTGGTATTAACTAAAATAAAATCGCCATGGATCCTACGAAGTTCTTCGGCATCGGGTTCGTAAAACACGCGTAAATCCGAACGCAGCATGTCACTTCGTGGATTGCCTATCGCATGAATTTTCGTATTCTTGGGTAAATGGGGATATTGCCGCCACAGCTCAACATTGTCCCGGCCCCAGGCGAAAAGATTTGATACATATTTGATCGCTAACGGATTAAGTCGACGTGAGAAATAGGTCTCGGGAGGCAGATGAACCAGCGCTTCTTCATCCCACGCCACAATCTTATGGCCGAACCGGTGCGCAATATTAAAAAACAGCAGACTGCGTATTGTCATGCTCTTAGAGAGGTAGATCGCACTGGGGTAAGAGTCAATGTTCAATTCCATTTCGCGACGCGAACCAATAATGGATGAAAACCCGCGCCGCGCCGCAATACAGGCGAGCAGCAGTTTGGGATCAAGCTCGCGGACCTGATTTTCCACCGGGATCAATAGCAAGGCGTTTGTTGTGCCCATGAGGATGACTTAGGAAGCCACCTCCAGTAATCCGCTCGGCTTAGCTTTTACCGTTTCCAAGATGCGTGTCACTAAACTCCGCGCACTCATTTTATGGTAACCAAGCACTTCCGCCGGTGCTCCGCAGGCGGGAAAATCTTCGATCGCGATCTTGATTAGCCTATTCATGCGCAAATTCCCACAAGCCATCAGCGTATTTAGCAAGCAATCACCGAGCCCGCCAACTTGTGAGTGGTCATCCATAACATGGATGGTGTCAAAGCCATTGACGGCCTCCTCGAACCATTGATCGTCGACTCGATTCAGCCAGGGAAGATTTATGACCTTAAGAGAAACACCTCGCGCTGTTAGCAACTTGGCCGCCATAAGGGCCTCGTGCAACATCACCGGCCCATAGGCAAACAGTACGGCATCTGTTCCTTCGTGCAACACCGCACCTCTGCCATAGGTCAATCGGTAATCTTTCGCAACGGGGATGGGCCCCGGGGATGGGGAAATAACCAGCCTTAGCATGCAATTTTGTGTAGCCGTATTCACGCACCATTCCAGCGCCTGCCTGGTTTCCACACTGTTACAGGGCTGTACGACCACGCAGTTTGGCAACGCACCAAACAGGGATATGTCGCGCAAACTTTGGTGGGATTTGCCGGGACCGGCGGGAATGAGCCCGGCATAATGGCAAACGTAAATGATCTTGGTATTTTCCGTCGCGTTGTTGTAGATTTGCTCATTTGCCCGGGACGCAAGAAACACGCCAAAAGAATTTACGATCGGGAGATAACCCTGCAGCGCCAGGCCGCCCGCCATGGAAACCATATCCTGCTCTGCGATACCGTTTTCGACAAAGCGCTCAGGGTAGGCGTTTTCAAATGGGCGCAGACCGCAGTCAGCGGATAAATCGGCGTCCAGAACGACAATGTCATCCCTGACACCCGCCAGTTCAACCAAGGCCTGCCCGTACGCCTGCACCACCTTCTCGGCAGTGTCTTTGAGTCTTTTCCGGTGCTTGTGCCGCGTTTCGATCACCTCGGTATTCAGCGGGGGCAACCCATATTTCTCCAAGCGGGCGGTGATTAGTCCGGTGATTTCCGCATATCCTGATTCGAAGTCATCATCGTTTGGGGCCCCGGAGTGCCACTGATACAAACCATTACCACGTTCGAGAGCCGCCGGCCCTTCCATAAAGGAAACGCCTTTCCCTTTAATGGTGTCCGCAATTAATACCTTTGGTTTGTCTTTTACCCGTTCGAAACTATCGATAACCTGTGCCAGCTCCGAGATATCATGGCCGTCGCAGCGGGCCGCATGCCAGCCAAAATTCTTGAATTTCTGTTCCAGATCACCTAAATCGACAATATCTTTTACTTGTGTATCCGTCTGAAATTTATTGCAATCAACGATGGCGGTAATGTTATTTAATGACTGATGGGCAGCAGTCTGCAGCGATTCCCATATCTGCCCCTCTTGCAATTCACCATCTCCGGTCATTACGAATATATGGCCACCCGACTTTTTCAGTTGCTTTGCCAGTGCCATCCCCTTAGCCTTGGAGATACCCATGCCAAGCGAACCGGTATTGCATTCAATACCCCGTGTAGTGACATCCGGATGGCCATGGGTACCTCCCAGGCGTCTTAGATTGATAAACTGCTCCCTGGAAATAATACCCAGCGAAAAAAGCACCGCATAATGGGCCGGCGCATCATGGCCCTTGGAGGAAAAATAGATATCCCGGTCTGGATGACTGATTCCCAGCTCAACGGTGTTCATTTCGGAGTAGTAGAGGAAGGTAACGATATCGATGGAGCTAAAGCTGGAGCCCAAATGACCTGACCCAACCTTCTTCACGGCAGCCAAGGCATTGGCACGACACATGTCAGCGATCAGTGATAGCTTGTTGTGCCCATCTAATGCCGATTTCCGTATGCGTTGAAATTCCCTTTCAGGGATAAGCTTTATCTCTAGCATTGCTCCAAACACTCTTTTAGAAGATAGGGGAAGCCCGTTATAGCAGGCAAATTCGCCTGGCCGGTTTTCACAAGATGCTCGGCATGGTTTAAGTCATATTCACTGTTTATATCAAACCCCTCGTATCCTTCCGTGAGAAAGGGTGTTAGCACATTGCCGGCAATGGTCTGCTTTTCGGTGATATTCCTCGTCCACGCTATTTCCAGGCTAGCGTTTTGCACGTAAACGTCAGGGAGTGACTGATATTGGCTGCTGTGCCATGGCTGCCCGCCAGTACTTAATGGCAACAGCGGCATCATCCTCTTGCCGCTAACCACCCACATCTTGCCCGGATGTTGCCGGCATTTTTCTACTGCGCGCAACGAGTCAATACCCTGCTCCGCAAGAAAGGCGCGCCACGCCCGCCGGATCGTTTTTGGCATGCGAAACGGACTGGTAGGGCGCAGAATGCTGAAGCAGTCAACTACACGTCCGTCATCCCGGAGTGTATTCAAAGTATGGGCAAGCCACTCGACGTCTGGAGACAAATCACCAGCCAACCCAGGTGGGCGTAGAAACGGAACCTCCGCGCCATAATGCCTTGCGATGTCCGCATAATGCTCTGAGTCTGTTGATACAATCACGTCCGT
This sequence comes from Gammaproteobacteria bacterium, assembly GCA_036446275.1. Lineage (GTDB taxonomy): Bacteria > Pseudomonadota > Gammaproteobacteria > JAZFSS01 > JAZFSS01 > JAZFSS01. Next base: position 5,351 of record JAZFSS010000266.1, read on the forward strand.
GAAAATCCGGCTTTGCAAGGCTGCTGAAATGGTATAGGCCAATAAGGGGTGCCCCTCCAAAAGGCGAATATTTTTATCCGGCACTCGCTTTGAGCCTGCGCGCGCAGGAATCAGGGCAACGATGCTGTAATTCTTGCCGGTCATTAACTATGCTTTGTCCGGATCGACATTGATGTATACGGCTTTTAATTCAGAGTAGACATCGAGGGCTTCGGTACCCGGTTCACGCCAACCATTACCCGACTGCTTTAAGCCGCCGAAAGGCATATGAGGCTCGCTTCCATAGGTCCCGGCATTTACTACCGCCACACCGGCCTGAATCTTGTGCGTAAATTCGGTAGCGCGGTGAATGCTGCGGGTATGGATGCATGCGGTCAGCCCGTAAGGCGAGTCGTTGGCCAGCTGTAATGCTTCGCGAAAGTCTCTGACCCGATAGAGGCATGCAATCGGGCCGAACAACTCGGTTACAGAAATCTCGTCACTGGATTTGACGTTCTCAATTAGCGTCGGCGCCATGTAATAACCGTTCACATGAGGCTTATCCGTTAGCCGTCCACCCCCTGTGAGGATCTTTGCGCCTTCCTGCTGCGCCCAGCCAACCGCATCCAGCATGCTGCCCAGCTGCCGCTCGTTGATAACCGGCCCGAGATCATCAGCGTTATCGGGGCCGACTTTTAACTTCCTTGCGCCCTCGACAAGCATGTCACGAAACTGATCGTACACGGCATCAAATACGATAATGCGGCTCCCGGCGGCACATCGTTGACCGGCATTGCTAAACGCGGAGAGTAGCGCCCACTTGACGGCGTTAGCCAGGTCAGCGTCGTCACAAACAATTAGAGGATTCTTACCACCGAGTTCAAGAGATACCTTCGCCAAACGCTGACCGGCTATGGACGCGATCTCACGACCCACGGCAGTGGACCCCGTAAAGCTGATAACGTCCACGTTCTGGTTCGCGACCAACGGTGCGCCCGCCTCCCGGCCGTATCCTTGGATAACATTAAGCGTTCCCGAAGGAAGGCCGGCCTGGTGGGCAATTTTGCCGAAATACCAGGCAGTGGCAGGCGCATCTTCAGAGGCCTTTAAAACAACCGCGTTACCGCAAATCAATGCCGGAAATACCTTCCAAGCTACATTGGCGATAGGAGTATTGGCGGCGATAATAAGACCCGCCACTCCGAGCGGCTGCCGTACGGTCATGGCGACTTTGTCAGGCGACGCGCTGGTAAGGGTTCGACCGTAAAAGCGGCGGCCTTCACCCGCCATAAATTCCCCTTGCGCCGCCGCCGCATCGGTTTCACCCAGAGCGGCATTAAAAGACATACCGGTTTCCTTCGCGACAATAGTTGCCATCTCTTGGCGAGATTTCCGCAGTAGCCGGGCAATTGCATATAATTGTTCGCCACGCTGCACGGGAGTGAGCCCGGACCAGGCTGCCTTGGCTTTCACCGCGGCTGCAACCGCAACTGCAATATCATCAGCACCGGATCGTGCCACCTCGCACAACTGCTCACCGCTGTGGGGAGAGAACTTGCCAAAGGTTTCCATTGAGCCGGCCTGGCATTCCTCACCGCCAATCCAGTTGGACACCTTGGTAATGATATTCGGCTGATCCATCGATATTTCTTCCGGCCGGCCGGCGCCCTACCAGGCGGTGAACCCACCGTCTACGATAAGTTCCGTACCGGTAACGTAAGATGAAGCGTCGGACGCCAGGAAAAGCAGCGGCCCGGAAAGATCTTTTGCGCTTGCCATTCTTCCAAGTGGTACCCGATCGCAGAATTTGCGTCTGAACTCCTCATCCTGACCATTTAACACGCCGCCCGGGGATAGCGCATTAACCCGCACACCATGGCTTGCCCAAAGCGTGGCTAAATACTTGGTCATATTTACTACCGCCGCCTTTGAGGCACCGTAAACAGGTGACTTGAGAAACGGGGGGTCGGATTGAATGTGCTCGTAGAATCGAGCATCCGGCGCGATGCTCGCGTACATTGATCCGATATTGACAATCGAGCCTCTTCCTGCCTTTACCATCTGGCTGCCGAAGATCTGGGTTACCAGAAAAAGTCCGAGGGTATTTACTTCAATAATGCGCTTGCTATCCTCAAAAGGAATGTCTTCCAAACGAAAGACCTTTTGTAGCGTATCCGGCGGACAATCAATACCGGCGTTGTTAACCAGTATCGTAGGAGTTCCAAAACTATTCAGGCATTTGGTGCTCACGGATTCCAGCGCTGCACGATCCGTTACATCGGCACGCTCAAGCCGAAGGCGCATCTCTTCGAAGCGAGATTGCAGCTTTCTGAAATCCTCAGATAACCCAACATCCGGAAGATCAATAGCGAAAACCACAGCCCCCGCCTCAAGCAGGGTCTCAGCCCAGATGGCACCTAGTTTACCCAGGACACCGGTAACGACGGCGACTTCACCATCGAGGCTGAATAATTTTTCAGGATGCTGTTTTTGCCCAGTATTCAGCACCATTTAAAACCTCAAAGGAGATATCGTCATCTACCTGGAGCGCTTGGTAGATGACGCGACCAATAATTTTTTCGATATTGTAAGGTTGCAAGCCATCGCCTGGTGATTTTATCGCAATGTCTTCGCGCCGGATGGTATAGCCGGGAGGCATATCGCGCGCTGCCACAAGTTTCTTTCCCATCTTTGTGATCGGAGCAATCTCGGTCTCATAAATGCGTTTGGCGCCGTCGCCTATCGCTACATTCAATCGGTTCAAATCACGAATCATTTTGCGAAAACCGGTGGGCTCCAGGGAAAAGGCATGGTCCGTACCTTTCCAGGTATGGTTGAGGGTAAAATGTTTTTCAACAACGCGAGCACCCAGCATATAAGCAGCGATCGCCATGGCGATGCCATTGTCGTGTGATGAAAGGCCGACAACGATGCTCGGAAACCGCTCACGGTAGGTGGTGATGACCTGCAGATTAAGTTCGCTGAAGTCCGCGGGATATCCCGCTGTACATTGCAAAATACAGAGTTTCTGATTGATCGCCATGATCGCGTCATAGGCCCTGTTGACATCCTCCATCGTACCGCCGCCGGTACTGAGGATTATTGGTTTTTGGAATTTGGCAATATGGGTAATTAGTGGGATGTTCCGTAGGTCGCCGGACGCTATCTTGAACGCCGGCGAGTCAAGCTTTGCCAGGAAATCCGCACTGGAAAAATCAAAGGCCGTTGCCAACATTGTGATGCCTATTTCGTCGGCGTAATCCATTAGCTCTTTGTACTCTACCCACCCGAACTCCAGAAATTCGCGATGCGTGCCGTAGGTTTTACCAAAACTATTGCTATTGTCATAAGGTTTGTTATATGCCTCCCTGGTATATAGTTGTCGGTTGTTTCTCTTTTGCAGCTTTACCGCATCGGCGCCGCTCTCTTTGGCGACCCGAAACATCTCCTTTGCCGTTTCAAGTCTTCCTTGATGGTTATGGCCTATCTCGGCAATAACATAACAAGGGCCGCTGTCCTGAATGACCTTCCCATCAATCAATAGTTTCCGCATTCCGTCCTCCACCTCGCGTGAAGTTAGTAACCTACAGTAACCTTATGATTAATTAGTGGACGACGGTTACACGCCTACCTTTAAGCGTGCGCCTGCCGACCAACGAAGAAGTGTATCTCTCTAGCAACACCACTTGAATCGACCCCCCCTGTTGAGAGCCAAGCAAGCGTGGCTTAGGTTAAGCTGTGCCCACCCCAAACATCGTCAGTGATTATGGACCCGAGGTCCTGGCTAAAACCTTTCCATGGCTTCAAACACCTAGCTGGAGGAATGGGCGATACCCCGGTCGTCCCTCGCGGATCGAAGGGACAGGTGTATAACGTTGCGCGTCGAATTCCCCCGAAAGTAAACAGTCGTGACCCATATACTGTTTCATAATAACCACAGTCGGCCATACTGGCTGCGCAGGATCGGCTGGCGTTTTGAGGCAATGCTGTTGTATCTGTTCTGGCTGCTGGTCCGCCACTTGTCCTTACACCGGGCATCCGCCGCCGGCAAAAAACTATTCCGTTGGTTGGGACCACGAACTAGCAAGCAACAACGCATTAGAAACAATCTAGAGCTTGCCTTTCCTGATCTCGGACCGGACAAAATCGAATTGCTGTGCCGTGATGTGTGGGGAAACTTTGGCTCGGTGCTGGCTGAATACCCTCATTTGCAAGAATTTACAGCCAGCCATACTCCAGCGGCAGTCAAGCTGGAAATCGATGATGAAACCCGTTCCATCGTTGCAAAAAAGGAACCTGCTATCTATGTAACCGCCCATTTGGGCAATTGGGAACTCGTTGCGTCCGCCATCGCGGGGACGGGCGTGCCGCTCAGCGTCGTCTATGCCCCGCAAAACAATCCACTCCTGGACCGCATGATCCAGACACAGCGCCAATCTCTTGGCTGCCGGTTTATTGATAAGGGAAAAGCCATACGCTGGCTGGTTCGTGAAATACGATCTGGCCGCTCGGTTGGCATGCTGCCCGACCAGCGCCTGGATACCGGTGAGCTGCTACCCTTTTTTGGACGTAGCACACCGACCCCAATCAGCCCGGCGTGGCTGTCTGTTAAAACCAACTGCCCTCTCATTCCTGTACAAATCGAGCGCATCGGGAACGCTCGATACCGCGCGGTTTTTCACAAACCAATCCAGGTTAGCCACAAGTCAAGCGAGCGGGAAAATATCCTGTGGTTGACTACAGCAATCAACCGGTTATTTGAAGACTGGATTCGGCAGCAACCGGGACAGTGGCTGTGCATGAAACGACGTTGGCCTGAAGCAGCCTACTATAGAGGCTTGCAGAATTCGTGAATTGTAGGTTGGGTTACGCCCTTTGGGCTAACCCAACCTACGAAAATTACCGGGTTTAACGCTAACTTTGCCCGCCACTGGGCACAATGCTACCGATCGATCTATTGGCTGGTATGAACTCCAGCATATCGCCCAACTTGCGGAGCTTGGTGTATACGTTGTTAAGATGCGTTCTTAAGGTTGCCTTGGTGATTGAAAGACGCTGGCAGATATCTGAATTGGAAACCCCCTGGATGGTAAGAAAAATAATCTCAATCTCACGCCTGGTAAGCTCCTTTTCCTTGTAGTAGGCGAGCGCCATTTCATACTTTTCTTTAAGCGGTTGAAGAAAAGTTATAATACGCTGGGCAGTGCGCAGGAGTGTCACATCATAGAAATTACCATGCACCTTGCTGTTCTTATAGATGTGGCTACCCCAATCCTTCCATTGCTGGTCGCTGTCGTTTGCATACAGTTCCATGCAACCGACGTCACATATTTTACCCACCCGGTCTCCGCAAGCAGTACGACAATACTCATTTTGCGTGAGGACTTTTTTACTGGAGTCCTTGACGCAAATCGCTATATTGCCACCTTCAAGTGATTTCTCCAGCGTCATCGCAGGTTCGCAATGCTCGGATACCATATCCGCCGAAGAAAAACGACGCTCCAATGCCACTCGCTTTACCACTGACTCTCTCTGCCACTAAACCTAGATTAATTGGCTAAATT
>JAZFSS010000267.1:0-3336 GCA_036446275.1 Gammaproteobacteria bacterium
TTATGACCGTCGCCGGATATTAACGAGTGTTGCAATATTAGATGGAGAATATCGGCAGCAGGATATCGCCATGGGGGCACCTACGGTATTGTCGAGAGCTGGTGTAGAACGGGTGCTGGAGCTAAATCTCACAGAGGCCGAAACAGCCATGTTTACAGAATCAGCGAATGGTATTCGGAGTGATATTACGCGCATCCATAGTCCGGAGTGAGGTGGTATACCGTAGTTTTTGTGGTGTCGATAGTTATAGTGAAGCAATATTTCATCAGCAGAGCATGTAGCCGTCATGGGTGACAGAAAAATTATCTTAAAAGAATCTTCCGGCCGTGAAGCGGAGCTTCCAGTCATAGAAGGCTCCCTTGGTCCCGCGGGCATAGATGTAGCGAATTTGTATCGTAAGCTTGGCTACTTCACCTATGACCCGGGGTTCCTTTCTACGGCAAGCTGTACCAGCAAGATTACCTATATTGATGGTGAAGAAGGAGTCCTGCTTTATAGGGGATATCCGGTAGAACAGCTTGCGGAACATAGCAGCTTCCTCGAAGTCGCCTATCTGCTGTTGTATGGGGAATTACCAAGTGCGGACCAGCTGCAGGCGTTCCGGAACGAAATCGTTGACCATACCATGATCAACGAAAATGTCAGGCGCTTTTACACCGGTTTTTATCACAGCGCTCATCCCATGGCGATTATGGTAGGTGTAGTGGGTTCCCTATCCGCTTTTTACTACGCCCCCAGCGATATCAGGAATCCGGAGCATAGGGAAATTAACGCGCGGCGGTTAGTGGCAAAGATGCCTACCATAGCGGCCGCTTGTCATAAGCACACTATTGGCGAGCCCTTGGTGTATCCTCGCAATGCATTGAGTTATTGTGGCAACTTCTTGCACATGATGTTTTCCATTCCCTGCGAGGACTATGAGCCGGACCCGCTTGCGGAGCGTGCGCTAGATACGCTTTTTATATTGCATGCCGACCACGAACAAAACGCCAGCACCTCCACCGTACGGCAGGCCGGTAGCTCGGGCGCCGATCCGTTTGCCTGTGTAGCGGCCGGTATCGCCTCGCTGTGGGGCCCGGCCCACGGTGGCGCCACGGAGGAGGCGTTACAGATGCTGAATGAGATTGGGGACGCATCCAATATTCCCAAGTACGTTGCCAAGGCAAAGGATAAAGATGATCCTTTCCGGTTAATGGGGTTCGGTCATCGGGTGTACAGAAACTACGACCCGCGCGCACGAATTATCCGGGATATTTGTCATGCAGTATTGGATAAAGTCGGGAGTGCCGATGATCCAACGTTTGAGCTGGCAATGCGGCTCGAAGAAATCGCTTTAAATGATGAGTATTTTATCGAACGCAAGCTATATCCAAATGTTGATTTCTATTCCGGCATTATCTACAAAGCTCTAAAGGTACCCACAAATATGTTTACGGTGATGTTCGCGATTGCCCGTACTGTGGGTTGGGTGGCACACTGGCTGGAAATGATGGCGGATCCTGATCAGCGCATCGCCAGGCCGAGGCAGATCTATCAGGGTCAGCCGCGCCGGGACTACACACCTTTAAATCAGCGCAGCTAAGTTTTTCTGCGCGTCGGTATCCTTAATACTAGTGGGCCAGTTTCGATCACTGCTAAGAGAGGGGAGGAATTACCCGGCGCGTCGTAGGCGGCGAGCGGAACAGGGATAGTGGAGCGAGACGCCTCCGATTCGAGCGTAACCATGGACGGTGCGGCGAGATTAAGCGACGGGTATTCCCCCCCCCCTCTCCAGCACCGTGTTACATACTGTCAAACTGACCCACTACCGTCGGGTTACTAATGTACTCCTTATTATGTGGGTCGATTAGACGCGGCCGGCATCGCTAATCATTGTCTTTACGGTAGCAAGGGATGCGCGCCCCATGGGTTTGTCATCCACGGAGCTGCAAGGCGCTTGGCGAAGTCCATTCACCGGGAACACTACTAATTCGACGCAATGATCTCCAGCCATAATTTTAAAGACTGGGTATTGTTTGTACTCATCCTTGTGTGTACGCACGCGGCGTTGTTTCGTTATGTACGAAATCTGTTTTTGCATCAGATATAATTCAACATCTTCCACTGTGTCGGAAAATAAGTGCAGCGTGACATCGGAATATTGATTTGCGATCCCGTCCAATACTTCACCTACCAGACGTGGTTCATAGGCCGAGAAAAAGTGCATGGCCTCCAGGGCGGTTTCACGCAGAGAGCGTAATTGATTAGATTGGGTTTCCGATTGAAATAGGTGCTGATAGTCCGCAAGGGCATTCTTTATCTCAATGTTGCGGGGCAGAAAGCGCGCCTCTGAGATCCCTAAGCGCGACACCGCCTTGCGTTTAGCCGCGAGAAAGTCCTGCACCGATCCTCTCGCCATAATACGGGCGGCCTCCAAGGCGACCTGACGGCGTAATTTTATTTCTTTCTGACTGGCCATGGTTTATAAACCCGGGAAACAGGTTAAAGACTGCAGCCTATTAAAATAGCAGTTCTGGAAAACCGGCGTCCGGTGATGTGTCCGCTGACACGGGTGTTTCGCTGAATTCCTCTGGAACATAGTCTACCCGGAAAATTTCTTCAATTGCGTTGTCAGAGTCAGTTCTTGCTAGCAGCCCCGTGGCCGGATCAATCGCTACTGTGATCATGTTCTCTGGTTCCGGCAAGGTACTTTCCGGCATTCCATTTAGCGCGGTTTTCATAAAACTCATCCAGATAGGAAGTGCCGCCCGCCCGCCTGTTTCATGACGGCCTAAAGGTTGTACCTTGTCGAAGCCAACCCAAACAGTGGTGACGATTTCCCTATTGAACCCTGAAAACCATGCGTCCCGCTGATCGTTTGTAGTCCCTGTTTTGCCGGCTAGATCGGCACGGCCTAGCTCTCGAGCGCGGCGGCCTGTACCTCGCTCGATAACGTCATGCATCATGGATGTCATCAAGTAAGCGTTTTGAGGGGTGATTACCGCCGGGGCGGCAGGGGCTTCACAACTTTGACCGCCAGGGTCGGCCGGTACGCTGTCGTCTGCGTCAGGAGGTCTTATAACAGGCTTGCAGGCCAGCGGTGGCGCTGCCCTGAACACCACCTCGCCGTCCGCATCAACAATACTTGATATGAAATAAGGCGTTACTTTGTAACCCCCATTCGCGAATACCGCGTGGCCGGTAGCCAGCTCCAAAGGTGCAATGCTAGCGCTGCCCAGGGCCAGTGATAGGTCCCTTGGTAGCTGACTTTTCTTAAGCCCGAAACGGGTGATGTAATCGATGGCAGTGTCTACACCGATCGACCGCAATAGGCGCACCGACACCAAATTTCGGGAA
>JAZFSS010000268.1:0-2806 GCA_036446275.1 Gammaproteobacteria bacterium
AGCTATGCCTGGGCACATCAATTTAAGGCCTGGTTCCTGGCGGCCATGGGCCGCACGGAGGAAGCTCACGCGAGCATTAGACGTGCACTTGAAATCGACCCCCTTGCGGTCTTGGCGTACATGACTGCGGCGGACATATTCTGGGCTTCCAACCAATATGACCAGGCCATTGCTCAACTGCATGAAACCCTCGATCTATTCCCAAACGAGCCTATGGCATTTTCACGGCTCGGCAGGAATTATGTGCAGAAAGGGATGTTCACGGAAGCGATCGATCAAATGGAACGAGCGGTAGCGCTTTCTCCTGGCTTCATCGAACATTACTGGATGCTGGGGCACGCATATGCCGTGGCCGGGGAAACTGCGAAGGCACGGAAAGTTTTAGATGACTTGCACGATCTGGCCAAGAAAAGGTATGTCTTACCGTTGGCCTTTGCAGTCATTCACACCGGCCTGGGAGAAAACGATGAAGCGCTGGAGTGGCTGGAAAGGGCCTACCAGGACCGCAATATGTGGATGGTGTTCCTGCAAGTAGCGCCCTGGTTCGACCCGCTGCGCGCCGACCCTCGCTTCCAGGACCTGCTGCGCCGCATGAACTTTCCGGAGTAGGCTTGATACCGCAGGACCCGTTGACACCTTTATTGCCTAATGTCCGTGGTTTACCGGACCTCCGAATCGGTTCCGCACGCTGACCCCCCAATATCGTGGACGAGCAAAATTGGCGATCGCCAAACCAAAATCCGGTTTATTGGCAATGCCACTTTGAATGTACTTCTCGTTAGTGAGATTGTCTCCGAATATAGCGAATTCCCAACGGCCATCGCTGCTCACCAGGGTTGCCCCGGCATGCAAGAGTCCATAGGCGTCTTGAATAAGTTCCTCGGTGTTGATGGCGTCCTTGTACGTCTTGTCCCGCCACGAGAAGTCGCCACGAATCACAAGGCGGCCGATGTCTTGCAATTGTGTTGAGTAGTTCAGCCCCAGGTTGATAGACCACTCCGGCGCGTCCATGAGCTTGGAGTCCAAAGTTACGGGTATCGTCAATCCGGGAAGACCCGCCTGATCCAGCTTGACGTACTCCGCATCCAGATACCCGATCCCCACCTGCAACCTCAGACCGGTGGTGAGCGCTGCGGCGAATTCGACCTCCACTCCTTTTATCTCGGCCTCAGCCGCGTTGAGGATCTGAGGTTCGATGCTGTTCAGCACAGGGATTTGTATATCTTCGTAGTCAGCAAAAAAAGTCGTCGCGGAAACCGTGTATCGATTGCGGCTTGCCTTGACGCCTAGTTCATACGAGGTCACCTGCTCAGACTCGTAGGGCAGATAGTTGGCTCTCGGAATGATAACCAATGTATTGAACCCGCCGCTCTTGAACCCTTGTGAAATGCTACCGTAGATTTGCAGGCCTTCATTGGGGAAATACTGCAAGCCAATCGTCGGAGACCAGTCGGTAAACGTCTTCGAATCACCGTTGCTCGCGACAAGCCCAAAACCCGGCGGGTTACTGACGCTTTTTTCTTCTTTCGTATACCTTAGCCCCGCAAACCCCGATAGGCGTTCGCTGAACCGATGCTCCAGATGTGCAAAGAGTGCCAAGGGTGCGAGCACTGTGCACGTTGATGAGCGGCACATTTCCAGGGGAAACGCCCGTGCCCAGGGGAATACCAAACAGCGGGTTGGGTACGCCGAAGAGCGGATCAAATTGAACCGTCGCGACCTCGGGTACAATGATCGGACCGCCAAATGCCGTTGCATCTTCGTCGAAATAATAGACCCCAAGCAGCCAATCGAGCGAACCTTGACTACCCTTCAGATTAAGCTCCTGACTGAACTGATCCTGGTCGAGCCCGATTATTTCCTCAATAATGGTCAGCGGAGAAAGATCCACGTCCGCCGCCCACAGACTTTCCATGTCACGGTACGAGGTAATAGAAGTGAATGTCAGTTCACCGATGCGCCAGTCCACAATTGTCGTCAGGCCTTTGGCATCGAACTCGGATCCTGCTTCGCCAGTTGCAAAGTTCGTAAATTTACCGGGTGTCATGAACCGGGAGTCCCAGGGCACGCCATTGCCAAACCCAGCGACCATGTTGGTGGGTGCGACAAAGAAATTGAATGCACCAGTCAGTGACATTGGGTCGGCATTGGCAAAGACCAGGGAACTGACCGAAGCAGATTCGCGGGTGCGTGTCCAATCGGCGATGAAGTCAATCGTCAAATTGTCCTCGGGTAACCACCTCAGCGCGCCACGCACAAAATCGGTGTCGATGTCACCGAACTCTGTCCCATCCTGCAGGCTCCTGCCATAACCGTCCCGGTTGAGGCTTGAAGCGGCGAATCTCGTCCATACCTGATCCGTTATCGGAATATTGACCGAGAAACGCAGGTCACGCCGCTTGTCACTGCCTGTAGTGACGTCGACCCAACCGGAGAAGTCCGCGGTTGGCCTGTTGGTGACGATAGTCACAGCGCCGCCGGTCGCATTCTTGCCGAATATGGTGCCCTGCGGGCCGCGCAATACCTCTACCTGGGCGACATCGAGGACACCCAGCGCGCTGCCAACGCCACGTCCGATGTAGACACCATCCAGATAAACGCCTACACCCGGATCCGAGGAGTGCTCCGCAAAGTTGGCCGCCTGGCCGACACCACGGATAAAGATCGACGAGGAATTGGACGCTCCAATAAAGGACTGGTCCCATTCCAGGTTGGGCGCGTATCTGGCGACTTCGGCTACGTTGGACAGTTGCAGCGCCTCCAGATCCACATCGGTGAAAACAGACATGGAAATGGGTACATCCTG
>JAZFSS010000269.1:0-3459 GCA_036446275.1 Gammaproteobacteria bacterium
AGGATCAGGTTTGGACCTGCGACCTTTCCTATGACTACGTACGTATAAATGCGGAGTATAGAACCTAAAAGAAGATAAAAGATGAAAGATAAAAGGGTAGTGTCTTGGTTGTGGACCACAAACCAGAGAGGGTAGGACGTCCCCATCGCTTAATCTCGTTGTGCCGTCCATGGCTTCACTCGAATCGAAGGCGTCTCGCGCCACCCCTGCGCTCCGCAGTCCTGCTGCGCTTGGGTACCGGCCCAGACCGTCCTTGGTCTGGGCGCTCGTCGCTCCTATCCCGCGACTCGCCCGTGTTCCGCTCGCCGCCTACGACGCGCTGGGAACTCCTCCCCTCTCTGTGCTACCGCTTCGAATAGCGTCAAACTGAGGCACTACCCATAAGTTTCAGGGCATACTATGGTCATGGAGACAGAGGCTTTGCTGCCGGCGCTTGAAATTGATACCGCGGTGCCCGTTCGTAGCAGCATAATCTGGCTGCATGGGCTCGGCGCGGATGGCCATGATTTTGAGCCGATTGCTGCGCAGTTGGCACTACCATCCGAATTGGGTTTTCGCTTCGTGTTGCCCCATGCCCCTCACCGCGCCGTTACGATCAATAACGGCGTGAATATGCGTGCTTGGTATGACATTCTGGCGATGGACCGGAGCAAGGGAGAGGACGCTGAAGGTGTGCGTACATCGGCAGCCCAAATAATGGCCTTGGTCCGGCGCGAGCAACAAAGAGGGGTGTCTCCTGAGCGCATCGTGTTGGCGGGATTTTCACAAGGTGGCGCCATTGCGCTGCATGCCGGGCTGCGCTATGGACAGCGGCTGGGGGGCATATTGGCTTTGTCTACATACCTGCCGTTACCGGACCAGTTAAAAGAAGAAGCAGAGCCTATAAATGCAGATGTTCCCATTTTTATGGCTCACGGTACTGAGGATTCAGTGATACCAATGGAAATTTCGGATGCTTCTATAAGTCAGTTACAGGGATTGGGATACCAAGTGCAAATGCACCACTACAACATGGGGCACGGGGTATGTCTGGAAGAGATTCAGGACATCCGTACCTGGTTGGTGAATATTTTTTCGTAATAGTAGGACCGGCGCCCCGTCGGGAGTTCCAGTTATTCCCGGCGGGGTGCCGGTCCTACAGGGGTACAGTTCCTAAGATTTTTCGGGCGGGCGATTGAGCTGGGCCTCAATACGTTTTTTGTACTGCAGTAGATGCACCGTTTGCAAGGCCCTGACTCCCTCTGCGCCAAGTAGCGAGCGTGATAAATCGATATCTGTTATATAGACCGGGTATGACCCACTGCCGGATCGGCGTTGCAACACGTAGCTGGTGACTTCGGCGAACAGATGATCTCCAAATTCCAATGTAGAAAACTCCCGTTCATCTACATACACGGTAAACACCGTCTGATTGTTTTCCAGCACGTCACCAATTACCTGAACACCAAAATAGAGGCTTGTTTCGTCATTGGTCCCTACATTTACAGGCGATAACTGGTAGTGGCCCGCATCATCCCGATAGATTTCATAGTAGGCAACCCCTTTTGTTTTCTGCGCGGATTCGGACTTGTAATCCAGCATATTTAAGCGTCGCTGAGCACATTCCAAGAAGCGGTTCATGTGAGTAAGTAACGCCGTCTTGCTGTCGAACTGTTTTTCTTCATAGAATAACGATCCTTTTTCATCTACCAGAAAAATTTTGGCACGGTCATCTGATACTTCATAAAACAGTTGCAGTTGGTCAGGCCGATTTGATGAAAAGATCAACGGCAGGGGAGTATCTTGCAGTGAATGACGGTCGATAAATACGGAACTGAATTCCTGCTGCGGTGTTCCCAGGTGGCGTAGCAATCCTCCATAAGAGCGGAATCGCTGATAGCGCGGAACCCCATTTTCAGGCTGTAATACGTAGTACGCATCTTTTACGTGAAGTACATAGCGGGCGCGGTGCCGCCGCGGATCACGGTAGAATAAATCCACCAGATCTTGGAATAGTTTCTGGATCCGTTGTGCGATGGCGGTTCCCCGCGGGGACGAAAAGCTATAACAAGGCAGTGGTGGTGGCAGGTGGTCGGAGTCAATAGTAGTCCAGGCTAAATAATCACAGATGCAATCCAGCAATGCCGTTTCACCGCGATAGTTAAAGGTTAATACTTCTTTCCAGCTAGTCACCACGATTTGGTCAAAGGTAAGCGCCAAGTTTGTTTTTGAACCACCATAGCGAAAAACATCTGTATGGTCGGTAAGCAGCTGTCTTCCATGGCGTGTGAGTCTGGCATGGGGATCCAGACCAAGATTTACAAATAGACTACCCTTGAGTACGCGCGGTGTGCTGGCCAAATCTTTCATGTCAACGGACGGTAATCGACCGCCGGGAAACAATTTCTGCAGGCAGCCGAACACACTACGCAACTCCCGTAAATGCAGGCCGCCACGTTGCGGGCGGTAGTGAAAGACCGTTGTGATAGGATGTACAAGGCCGTTTATATGACACCAGGCAAGCAGCTCTAGCAGATTATGCGTCTGTTTTATGGCTGGCTGGTTGTGTGTGTCCGATTCAGTTACATCACCGCCGTATAGGAGCCAACCTTCCTGTCCCGGTCTATTGATGCGGTGCAAGGATAGCGATGACTCGGTAGGGTCAGTGGAGATGCCCGGATTGATTAGTTCCACTTTGCCCGCCTTGCGTTCAAATGCAGCAAATAATTTGCGCCCGAGAAGATTAAGGTCCGCGGGGTCGACGGCTGCCTGCCTGGTATTTTCACGGGCGAAACGGGATAGTGTATGGTAGCTGCGCGTCAATGCATCAACCATGGACTTGCGTTCTTCCAGGATTCGGTGGATTTTCCAATTCTTGCGCGAATCCAGATCACGCAGTGTCGACTGCCGCCACCCCCAACTTGCCACGAGCCGGCGCATCGCCGAACGTCGCCAGTTCAGCCTGTACAGGTGATCGGTCTGAGAAAGGGGCTCGTTGACCTTAAAATAAAAACAACGCCGTACTAGATCCCGCCGCTCTATATCATTTTGTTTCAGCAGGTACTCTTCAATCTTTGCACACATCAGTACATAAGGGTCGAGCTGGTCAACCTCGGCCGTGCCGTCATAAATCGCCTTTTTAAAGCGCAGGCACAATGGTTCTACTTTTGGATACTCACTGGAATAGGCTTCCGTCAGAAGTATCTTAAGGACAGACTTGTAGGGTGAATCGATGGCCTTACTTAGCTGCCAAAGAGCCCCACCAAAGAATGCCCCGGCCAATAATTTATTCAAGCCGCCGAAATCGAGAATTTCACTTGGCATTACCAAACGTTTACGCAACAACATCGCCACGTAGTTTTCGTAGTTGTGCTCATGTTCCGGTGGAACCATCCACCACACCGGATAACGTCCCGCTACTAGCAGTCCGGTCCGGTAAAACTCTTCCACCAGTAACTGGTGCTGCACGCTGCCACTGCT
>JAZFSS010000270.1:0-3218 GCA_036446275.1 Gammaproteobacteria bacterium
GAGAACCACTTCCGATGTCAGTTCTTTTACGAGATCCACGAAATGTTCGGTACCGGCGTTGAAGAATTCGATAATGTCGGTGACTGCATATTAACCCTGCTCCAGATTCAGGCCGATCACGACGCCGAAAAGAAAGGGAATTTACCAAGCCGCGTCTAATCACTACAGACACCTCAAACCTGCAAAACAAGTAGGGGCGCTGATTCTTTAGCTTTGTGAACTGATCAATCAATTAGGAGGAAACTAGTCGAATGGCAAAAAAAATGACAAAACGAAACGCCTTTTATGCGCAGTCCGGCGGAGTTACAGCAGTCATTAATGCCAGCGCTTGTGGCGTTATAGAAACTGCTCGCAAACATAAGCACAAGATTGGCAAAGTCCTGGCGGGACGCAATGGTATTATT
Source organism: Gammaproteobacteria bacterium (assembly GCA_036446275.1). GTDB lineage: Bacteria > Pseudomonadota > Gammaproteobacteria > JAZFSS01 > JAZFSS01 > JAZFSS01. The sequence goes on from JAZFSS010000270.1 coordinate 405, forward strand.
GGAGCCCTAACGGAGGATTTAATTGACACCAGTAAAGAATCTGCACGGGCCATCGCCGCACTACGACACACGCCTGCGGGAGCATTCGGTTCCTGCCGGTACAAGCTAAAGGGACTGGACGAAAATAAGGCGCAATACGAACGTTTAATGGAAGTCTTCCAGGCTCACAATATCGGCTACTTTTTTTACAACGGCGGCGGTGATTCTCAAGACACTGCCCACAAGGTGTCGCAGCTTGGGAAGAAAATGGGGTATCCGATCATTTGTGTAGGCATACCCAAGACGGTAGACAACGATATGCCCATTACCGATAACTGCCCCGGTTTCGGCTCCGTTGCCAAGTATGTAGCGGTTTCCATCCGGGAGGCCGCCTTCGATGTTGCCTCCATGGCCAAAACCTCCACCAAGGTTTTTGTTCTGGAGGTGATGGGACGTCACGCCGGATGGATCGCAGCAGCGGGTGGGCTGGCTGCTGAAAAGGAAGGTGATGCGCCCCACATCATTCTGTTCCCGGAAGTAGCCTTCAACGAGAAGAAATTCTTGGCCCGGGTGAAGAAATGTGTCGACAGGTACGGTTATTGCGCCATGGTCGTATCCGAAGGTGTAAGAAATAAGGCAGGCAGATTTCTGGCCGAGGCCGGCACCACGGATGCCTTCGGACATGCTCAGTTAGGAGGGGTGGCACCGGTCATCGCTGAACTTGTTAGAAGCAAGCTGGGATACAAGTATCACTGGGCGGTGGCGGACTACTTGCAACGCGCCGCGCGTCACATCGCCTCTAAAACAGATGTAGAACAGGCCTATGCCCTGGGGAAGGCCGCTGTGGAAATGGCCTTACAGGGCAAAAACGCCGTGATGCCCATCATCGTGCGCAAATCGGACCAACCCTATCGCTGGGCCATTGGCGAAACCAGGCTGTCCCGTGTGGCTAATGTAGAAAAGATGATGCCAAAAAGTTACATCACCAAGGATGGCTTTGGTATTACCACGCGCTGCCGCCGTTACTTATCGCCGCTCATCAAGGGTGAAGATTATCCACCCTACAAGAACGGCCTGCCCCAATACGTAGAATTGAAAAATGTGGCGGTACCCAAGAAATTAAAAACCACCTTCAAGCTATAAGCGAGTATTGAATGCCGGACTGCAAACAGAGTTGATCCGATGACACTGGAAAAAGCTCGCGAGCTACTGCGCATTCAAGTAGAACTTGGTAGTGGCTATAACAGGAATTCAGCACGTTTAATTCTGGCGGAAGTACAACGAGAACACGGTCAGGGGGCAGTAGATCAATTGATTCGGGAACTGAAACTGGAGGAGGCATTTGATTTGAAACCAGGGACCGGTTTCAAGGGGCCCTGACGGTAAAAGAATAACCGACGGTGGAAACCGTCGTAACGGGAGATTGCAATGTCTACGTCAATAGTTTTTGCCTTATTGTGTGCGGTCACCGCGTTGGTTTATGGCGCCCTCTCCGCAGTATGGATTTTGAAACAGCCCACCGGCAGCGACCGGATGATGGAAATCTCCCGCGCCGTGCAAGTTGGTGCTAAAGCCTATTTAAACCGTCAGTACACCGCGATCGCCATGGTGGGTGTGGTGGTACTCGTGCTTGTGGGCATCTTTATCGGCGTACAGACCGCGGTTGGCTTTGCCATCGGGGCAATATTTTCCGGTGTGACAGGTTACCTCGGCATGAATATCTCTGTGCGCGCCAATGTGCGCACTGCCAAGGCCGCCGAAAACGGCTTGGATGCAGCATTGCAGATCGCCTTCCGAGGGGGGGCCATTACCGGCATGCTGGTGGTGGGACTGGGTCTGCTGGGGGTGGCCGGCTACTACGGGGTACTTGAATTCATGTATCCCGGGGCAGCTAACATCGGTCCGTTGATTGGACTGGCCTTTGGCGGTTCCCTGATTTCCATTTTTGCACGACTCGGCGGCGGTATCTTTACCAAGGGCGCGGACGTGGGTGCGGATATTGTAGGCAAGGTGGAAGCGGGCATTCCCGAAGATGATCCCCGCAACCCGGCAGTGATTGCCGATAACGTGGGCGACAATGTAGGTGATTGCGCCGGCATGGCGGCGGATTTGTTCGAGACCTACGCGGTTACTGTAATTGCCACTATGTTGCTGGGTTCCTTATTAATGCCGGATGTTGCAGCAACTGCGGTATATCCCCTGGTGCTAGGTGGCGTATCGATCATCGCATCGATTATCGGCACCTTTTTTGTCAAGGCCAAAGAGGGCAGCAAGATTATGAATGCCCTTTACCGTGGCCTGATCGTCGCCGGCGTGCTGGCAGCTATTGTTTACTACCCAGTAACTAATATGCTCATGGCCGGAAATGGCCACCACAGTGTAATGGCCTTATATGGCTGCAGCTTGATTGGGCTGGCGCTGACTGCCGCCATGGTGGTGATTACCGAGTACTACACAGGCACCGAATTCAGTCCAGTGCGCCATATTGCCGAAGCTTCCACCACGGGAGATGGCACCAACGTCATCGCCGGTTTGGGAGTCTCCATGCGGGCCACGGCATTACCAGTACTCGCGATATGCGCCAGTATTTGGGGTGCTTACGAATTGGCGGGAATCTATGGGATTGCCATTTCTGCAACCGCGATGTTGTCCATGACCGGGATTATAGTGGCCTTGGATGCCTATGGACCGATTACCGATAACGCCGGCGGAATCGCGGAAATGGCGGAACTGCCTGAGGAGATCCGCAAAATAACCGACTCCTTAGACGCGGTAGGTAACACCACAAAAGCGGTCACAAAAGGATACGCGATTGGTTCCGCGGGCCTTGCGGCG
>JAZFSS010000271.1:0-3206 GCA_036446275.1 Gammaproteobacteria bacterium
TACTTCTTTTTCTTAGTAGACTTTTTACGACGCTTGGCGGTTGTCTTCCCTTTCTTCGTTACCTTCTTGCGCTTCGCAGTAGTCTTCCGTTTCTTCGTTACCTTCTTGCGCTTCGCAGTAGTCTTCCGTTTCTTCGTTACCTTCTTGCGCTTCGCAGTAGTCTTACGTTTCTTGCTAACGCTACGTTTCTTTGCCTTCTTTCGAGAAGCTTTTTTCCTCGCTGCCATTTGGAGTCCTCCAAGGTATGAACGAGTCGTTCGCGGCTGAGTATAAACGACTTTTTGAGAAATTCCAGTAATTTGTCAATATATTTTTGGTGAGTTCGTTCGAATTTCTTCCCACGCGCTAGCAAACTTTGGCACTTGCATTGGATTTGGAGGAATTTCCGATCGCTACACCGTGGTATCGGGGGCGTGATGGTAACTGCAATGTTCACGTTGCCGGAAAACAGATAAGCACCATTCGGTACCGTAATTCTTTACGGGCGGCGGGCTTTCCATCCTGCAATTTATGCTGCCGGGATCACTAGTATGGTAGGCCGCGCAGTTGTGAGCGCCAAGCTCGGATCTGCCACGGAACCGTCATAACAACGGCGCCGATCGCCAATCCGAGGCTTATTCATTGCCGCTAGCACGGCTCTGCCGGTGAACATTCATGCCGGATACAGGGTGTCGAGGCAGGTTATTCCAGGCCGAAAATAAAATCCCACTGGCGCTTGGTGACCGGCATGACCGATAACCGGTTTCCTCGTCGCACCAGGGGCATGTCGGCTAATTGACGATGGGATCTCAATTCCTGAAGGGTAATGGGTTGTCTCAGGGTCCGTACGTGCCGTACGTCTACCATATACCAGCGTGGATTGTCCGGGTCGTTCTTCAGATCGTAATGGGGGTGTTTGGGGTCAAATGCGGTGAAATCGGGGTAGCCCTCCCGCACAACCTCCATAATTCCAACAATCCCCGGTTGCGGACAATTGGAATGATAGAAAAAGACTTGATCGCCCTTTTTCATCTGGTCCCGCATCATATTGCGAGCTTGATAGTTGCGAACACCATCCCAGTGATCGGTTTTACGCGGGCTGTTTTCTAAGTCTGTAACGCTGAACGCATCAGGTTCTGATTTCATTAACCAATAATTCATGGCCTGATTATTCCTTTATGAAGCTTGATAAAGCTTGTATTTTATTACGTCGATGAACGGTCTTTTTTTGAAATAAGACCGATCTGAAATTGTCGTATTTCCACAACACCCCAACCCAGTAGGACCCGCGCCCTCGCGGGGAACGTCTCAACCTTCCCGGCCGGGGGCCGGTCCTACCCGGGAATCTCTCGACTCCAGCCGTTAGGTTAGCCCGTAACCCAATAGGATCTCCCAGCCCCATATTCCATATATATGGGTGACACCGGGGGCCGGTTACCGCCACAGCCGCAGCTCCGCGTCAGTGACCACCCCCGCCAGCGGGACATCCCAGGGTTGGGCTACCAGGCGGTCTACTTGTTGAAACTGGTAGGCGACACCCAGTAGAAACGGTTTATGCCATACCTGGCGCCGCAACAGGAATGCGAAACTGTTGTCGTAATAGCCCCCACCCATTCCCACGCGGGTCCCCTTGTTGTTGAAGGCCACCAGCGGCGTCAGCACGAGATCCAGGGCCAGGGTTGGAACCCGCTTGCGCGGGTGGATATCCGGTTCCGGCATGGCAAATCGGTTTAGGACCAGGGGTGTCTTCCGTGAAAAAGGTAAAAACCACAGTCGGCCCGTGGACAGTGGTGGTAATACCGGCAGGTACACGGATTTACCCAGTGCCCATGCCCGTTCCGCCAGCAACAAGGGGTCTGCCTCACCCGCAACGGGTATATACATGGCAATACGGTTACTACGGAGAAATAAAGGATGGGTGGCGAGCAGGTCGGCAATCCGATTGGCGGCCTGTAACCGTTGTTCGGCACTAAGCGCGCGTCGCCTTGCGCGCATGGTCTTACGGATAGACGCTAATGCTCGCATGGGATTTGCAGCCAGACAGCGTTAAGTCCGACCGGTTCCTATATCTGATAAAAAAGGGAAGGCATCCTCCACCTGTGTGGTCGTGGCCACCGACCTTGAACCAAAGGTTCAAGTGGGGACAACTGCGACGTTTTTAGGCTTTCCACGCAAGGGTGGACATGCGCACCAACATCGGTTTTTAGTCCCCGGGGTCGATGATTATCGGCTCAAGGATAGCTTGACCACTAACCTGCACCGCAGGGGATGCCAAATCGTATCGTGCAGCGGCTGTTAGAGCACCAGCTGCCTGCTTTGCTCCAGCGCCGCATCAATTTTATCCTGCAAAGCACGGATTCGTGCGCTTATCACTGGAGAATGTTGGGGCTCGCGGCCCTTGGTTTGAATCAGTTCGTGGCTGATGTTTAAGGCGGCCATGACAGCCATGCGGTCAGTGCCGATGACCTTGCCGTGGTTACGGATTTCCTGCATCTTCACATTGAGATGATCCACCGACGCACGCAACTCGTCCCGCTCATTATCGGGGCACGCCACCATATATTCCTTCTCGAGGATCTGAATCTTTACCAAGTCGGGACTCACATTCATGGGGCGTGCTCCAAAGACCGCAGACGATTGATCATGGATTCCACCCGGCCGCGGACCAACTCATGCTTTTTAATCAGCCTTGCCCGCTCACCCGCCATGCTGTCCTGCCGGGTCTGTAGCGACCGATTTTCCGCCGTGAGTCGCCCAACCGTGCGGATTAAATCGTCCACCCGGCGCTCGAGCTGCTTCAGATCCTTTTCTACCATGGATTTCTTAGTTTCTTTTGCCATTACTCCAATATAGTGTTCTGGATAGGCTGGGTCAACGGGTAGCGTAACTAATCCACCATGGACCACATGGGGCTGATTTAACCCTGATATCCCATTTTTACTGCTGCCATAGAGGTTGCCTGTACGGTGTGAGGTCTATGTCATAATGGCCTGTCAACGGCCGGTGTGTGGCATTTCGCAATAGAGAGCTTTGGCGGTGGTGACAGGCAATCCATCAGGAATTCAGGCGGTGAAGCAAATACTGCGAAGCGATGGGTGTTCCTCCCCTCTCTTTAGCTTCATTTTAAATACTGTCAAACTGACCCACTATCCCCTGGCGGGAGCCGCCGAGAGTAACGGCATGCTATGGGGTATGAGCTGCTCCGATAGCAAAAAAATGAATATCAA
>JAZFSS010000272.1:0-5518 GCA_036446275.1 Gammaproteobacteria bacterium
CGCGTGCCCCGGACAATCTACATGCGCGTAGTGCCGGTTCGCCGTCTCGTACTCCACGTGCGCCGTCGCGATCGTGATGCCCCGCGCACGCTCTTCCGGTGCATTGTCAATCTGATCAAATGCCTTGAACTCCCCGCCAAATTGCTCCGACAATACCTTCGTCAGCGCCGCCGTTAACGTCGTCTTCCCATGGTCGACGTGACCTATCGTGCCTACATTCACATGCGGCTTCGTTCGCTGAAACTTTTCCTTGGACATAATGGCTATCCCCTATGTCAGGTTGCACCAAGACACTCATGGACATATTAGAAAACGCATATTCGTGGTTCCGCCCACCTGCCTGGGTAGACACCAACGCTTTCACGACTCACAATTCGGTACCGACCCAGCCTATGAAAGTGGAGCCCACAACCGGATTTGAACCGGTGACCTCTTCCTTACCAAGGAAGTGCTCTACCGACTGAGCTATGTGGGCGACAGACACAAAGGTCCAATGGGGTCGGCATTGATTGATTTTGTATCTCGTATTACCCAAGTCAATCAACCGAGGCCGACCCCATTGAACCTGTGTGTCTTAATGACTGGAGCGGGCGATGGGGAGCGAACCCACATCATCAGCTGGGAAGGCGGAGGTTCTACCATTGAACTACACCCGCAGCGCTAGAAACTAGTATCTTACAAAGCTAGAACCTAGAATAGCGGGTGACGCGCCCGCAACCAGTCACACTCGCCCCATCTTCAACCAGCCTTTTTAGTCCACCCCACTGCCTGGTCTATCGTACTTAGATGTCCAGACGGTGGAGGGGGGAGGATTCGAACCTCCGTAGGCTGAGCCGTCAGATTTACAGTCTGATCCCTTTGGCCACTCGGGAACCCCTCCGCAATCAAGCCGCTCATTTTGGGCCACCGCGTATAGGGTGTCAAATTAAATGGAAAAGTTCGCGAATCAATAGGATAGCACCGCCCCCGAGGGCAGAATCCCATTACAACCTGGCGTGTGTCGCCCGAAAAATCCGGACACGCACAGCATACGACTCTAAATCCTGTTTATTTTCAGCTTGTTAACTTTCCACGCGCGGTTTCATATGGGGCTTGAAGCGGCGTTACGCCACTGCTGGATACATGTATTTACGCAGGAACTACTTGGAGCCGGAAAATCGCCTCACCAATGGCGGCTAAAATGCATGCATTGGGCCTGATCCAGGAGGCTTTCAAAATCCTCGCCACTGAGGTGAATCAACTGTTCATGGTCCCCGGCCTCCAGATAGACATCCGGTTGTTCCACTAAGATATCTTCTACCACAGTCTCCATGCCATAAGCCGGCCCCACCGGGGGCACTGCGCCCATATCGCAGTCCTGAAACAGGAAACTAAGTTCCCGTTCTGAAACCAAGCCCAAAGGCCGCTTTAACTGGTGGTGTAGCTCCTCTAGATCCAGACGATGAGAGGCAGGTAGCACCGCCATCACATAGCCAAGGTCATCTTCGAGCACCACGGACTTGGCTACACGCACGCCAGGAATGTGGGCAACTTGCGCGGTTTCCATACTGGAGCCGGTATGGGAGTGAGATAAGACCTCGTAAGGTATCCTGCGTTCGGTGAGGTATCGGGAAACGGTGCCTGAAATTGCCATGGGTCAATGCCTCCTACCGTAAACCTATCTACTCTACTGAGTATAGACGCTCGCCCGCAATTTGCCGGATCGGCACCTGCTAAGATTAGGCCTTGCAAGGTCTAGCCAGCGGTGGAATTACAACTTCGCTTAAAAAATCGTTTTATGTTTAACACCTTGATAACTACAAACCAGTGGATAGAGCGCTCGCAAAAGGCAAACTGGGCACTATTTGACTGCCACTTCGACTTAACTGACCCCGGCTCTGCTATCAGGGCATATCGAAAATCTCATATTCCCGGGGCACAGTACGCCCACCTTGAACAGGACCTGTCGGGCCCGGCGGGACCACACACCGGGCGCCATCCTTTGCCGGATCCTGAGTCATTTGCGACTAAGCTAGGCGCGTGGGGAGTAGGACCGGACACCCAGGTGGTGTGTTACGACAATTCAGGTGGCGCCGTCGCAGCCCGTATGCGGTGGCTGTTGCGTTGGCTGGGTCACGAGGCGGTAGCGGTCATGGAAGGTGGCTGGAGGCTGTGGACAAAAGCCGGGCACCCAGTCTCAACGGAAATACCTCAGCCGCAACCGGCGCATTTTTCGCCGCGGCCCCACAAAAACTGGGTCATCACTACCGATGAGCTGGAAGGCCTACTGGATAACAGCGACTTCCGAATCCTGGACGCACGGTCGGAAGAGCGCTTTAACGGCGAAATCGAATCCCTCGACCCGGTCGCCGGCCATGTGCCGGGGGCGATCAACGTGCCTTATTGGGATAATCTGGATCATTGGGACAACTTTTTATCGCCGCAGGCCCTACACACCTATTATAAGGACGTCTTAAAAGGGACGGACCCGCAACACACTGCTGTCATGTGCGGTTCCGGAGTAACCGCCTGTCACACCTTATTGGCTATGGAAATTGCGGGATTGCCAGGAGCCAAACTCTATGCCGGTTCTTGGAGCGAATGGATCCGGGATCCCGCACGACCCGTCGCCCAAGGCGCCAACTAGGGGTCAGAGCACAGTTTTTCCTAATATTCGAAGATCAAACAGCTATGGCTAAGAGTCAAATAATGCTAAGAATGGGAATATTAGGAAAAACTGTGCTCTGACCCCAATAAGGCAAGCGACGGGCTACTATATGATTTCATCAACCGGAAGTCGCTTTTCACCATCCCATGTCAGGAACTGAAACCATACCCCAGCGCCGCCCCTCGGTGGTCGTACGCATTGGCAACGTAAGCGTAGGCGGCGATGCGCCGATTGTAGTGCAGTCCATGACCAATACCGATACCGCCGACCCTAAGGCCACGGCGCAACAAGTGGCCAGCCTGGCGCAAGCAGGCTCCGAACTGGTTCGCATTACGGTCAACAGTGAACAAGCAGCGATAGCGGTTCCCGAACTTCGCGAGCGCTTGGAGCAAGCCGGTGTATCAGTGCCTCTCATCGGGGACTTCCATTACAACGGCCACAAGTTATTGCACAAATACCCTGATTGCGCGCAAGTGCTGGATAAGTACCGCATCAATCCCGGCAATGTAGGCCGCGGCAAGAAAAAAGATAAACAGTTCGCCACTATTATTGAACTGGCGTGCCGTCACCAGAAACCGGTGCGCATCGGGGTTAATTGGGGCAGTCTCGATCAGCAACTACTGGCTGACATGATGGATGAAAATGCCCAACAAGCGGAACCAAAAGATGCTGCGGTAGTAACCCGTGAGGCGTTAATCGTGTCGGCGCTTGAAAGCGCAAAACAAGCGGAACAATTGGGCCTCAACCATAACAAAATCGTGCTGTCGGTAAAGATGAGTGGTGTGCAGGATTTAATTGCCGTGTACCGGGAGCTGGCCCCGCAATGTGATTATCCTTTGCATCTAGGACTCACGGAAGCCGGCATGGGAACCAAAGGCGTTGTTTCATCCACTGCCGCGTTGGGTGTCCTGCTGCAAGAGGGAATCGGCGACACCATACGTATTTCACTGACGCCGGAACCCGGTGGTGATCGAACACAGGAAGTCATCGTTGCCCAGGAAATCCTGCAATCCATGGGACTGCGTTCGTTCACCCCCGCGGTGGCAGCCTGCCCTGGATGCGGGCGTACAACAAGCGAATATTTTCAACAATTGGCAAAAGACATTCAGACCCATTTGCGCGATAAAATGCCCGCCTGGCACCAACGCTATCCCGGCGTGGAAAATATGACGGTGGCGGTAATGGGTTGCGTTGTGAACGGCCCGGGAGAAAGCAAGCACGCCGACATCGGCATCAGCCTACCGGGCACCGGGGAACGGCCGGTGGCACCGGTGTACGTAGATGGAGAAAAAACGGTTACGTTGAAGGGCGATCACATCGCCGAGGAATTTCAGCGCATCGTGGATGAGTATGTGCGGAAACGATACGGTGGCTAGTAATATTTTATATATTATTGAACCGCCAAGAGCGCCAAGTTATGTAGTGCTTAAACCGCCAAGGACGCCAAGGACGCCAAGGAAAGAAAAACTAAGTTAAAAGACTTTTCTAATCCTTGACTATCGATAGGAACCGCCTTGGTGGCGAGCAATTTTCTTGGTTCGCGGCCCAGGCTGCTGCTACACCGTGTCGGCACCTCGCGAGACTAGTAAATAAATATTTTCTTTGCGCTTTTAAGCGTTTATCTGTTTTTCTTGGCGTCCTTGGCGGTTTAAACTTTTCCCTTGGCGTTCTTGGCGGTTCAAAAGTAGTTAAGGCATTTCCTCACCCTTGGGGACCGGCTGATAGGGGCTCGAACGGTGTTGGCCGTGGTAATGCATGCGGTAGCGCACAAACCGGTCTACATCTTCGAAATGCATAAAGGGATTACCGCTAACCTGTTCCTTTATAGTGGAAGTAGTCTTCTCCGCGTAGTTATGGCCGGGGTGAATAACTGTATCGCTGGGCAAGGCTTCCCGTAAGTCTCGCAAGGTATGATACATTTGTTGCGGATCTCCACCACGCAAATCACAGCGGCCACACCCAAACACAAACAAGGTATCGCCAGTAATTAAATTATCGCTTACGTTGTAACATGCCGACCCAGGCGTATGCCCCGGCGTGTGCAGCACTTCTATTTTTGTCTCGCCAAGTTCGATAACATCACCACCGTGATGCAGGGTCGGGATATCCAGATAGTGGCCCCAAAATTTCGCCTCGGGTTTCAGCAAATGTATCTGGGCATCGTACTCATTCAATACATCTTCGATACCGTTGATATGATCATGGTGACTGTGTGTCAGGAGAATATCCGTAATACGTATTTGCTTTTGCTGTGCCAACTTCAGCATCTGCGGCACGTCCCAGGCCGGGTCCACGATGGCGCCACGTCCCGTAACGTGATCCTGGATCAGGTATACAAAATTCTCCATGGGGCCAAGCTCCTTGGCATGAATGGAAAACGGCAGTGCATTAATCATAGGGGCTCCTCCACGGCGGCAAGTTAGTGCCTAACTAAGAACCATTTGCATCATACAATACCGATACCCCACACTTGAATAGACCCGCTTCAACAACCCTGGTTTTCCTATGCAAATCAAAATCATCAAACCTGATCCCGCACAAGAGATACCGACACAGGAACGCTGCCATATCCTGGAAGTATGGAATTCTCCCGATGATCCTAGCGCCTCAATTGCGCGGGCACGGGTAAAACCCGGCGTTACTACGAGGCTGCATGCCCTGGACCAAGTAGAAGAACGCTACGTAATTCTGTCAGGTGCGGGATGCGTGGAGATCGGCGATGCTCCACCGGCAGACGTGGGCATAGGAGATATAGTAGTGATCCCTGCCAATACACCCCAGCGCATTACCAATACGCGGGATACGGACTTGGTCTTTTATGCGATCTGCACGCCCCGGTTTACGCCGGAGTGCTACCGGGACTTGGAGGGG
>JAZFSS010000273.1:0-2668 GCA_036446275.1 Gammaproteobacteria bacterium
ACCACATCGCTGGAACCGCGCTGCCCATCGCTCCATGCACTCTGGGCATTGCTGCTCGCCGGTTCGGCCACTAGATCCGAGGACAGATGCCACTGCCGGTGGAATTCAGGATCGTTGGGTACAAAGGCGTGGCCGTGCACCGGCCGGTCCGGCTCTGCATAGTTGACGTCGGGATCCTCCATTAATCGCTGCGCCAATACTCGTGCCTGCTGCACAGATATGGCCTCCGGCAACCGCACGACCACGATGGTATCGCCAATGGTGCGTACGACCGGCAGTTGCAAACCCACACCTTTGCCAATGACCCACGAGATCCCCGATGCCTGGGATTCTACCCCTGCCTGTGCTGCCGCGGGTTGCAGTTGAACCAACAATTGAGTGACGTTATCAGCCCTGACCGGCGCTACCACAAAAATAAATAGAGTAAATACCAGACACATCGCCTGGCAGCCGGTAATCGCCCTGCCATACAACCACGGCTTCCAGTTGCAACATTTTAGTAATTTCATAATGACTTCACGTTATTATTTGGTAATTCGGAACCGCTCTCCCTGGTAGAACAGCACCATACCCTTTGGTGTAATACGCTCCACACGGGGTCCTTCCTCCAAGACATCGCCTTCTTTGTACTTAAGCAGATGTACTAGCACGAAACGATCGGCTGCCTGCTCCGCATACACATGGACATCCATGCTAACCAGTGGCAACGATTGACGAATATCGGAAGAAAGTTCTCGCCACAAGGGGATCTGTTCTTCCCTTTCCTGGTCAGACCCCTGTGCTGACGGAAGGGTTCCAAATACTTGTTCATCGTCGCTGTACTCGTCCAGTGGTCGTTCCGCAAAGACCACTGTCCCGCCCTGTTTAACTTCTGGACTAGCGGTGGTAATAACAGCAGGCGGAGGCGCTTCCTTAACAATAGGCTCACGAGCGCCGGGACTGTCTGTCGCCACAGCAGGTTCGATTGCCGGTGGAGTCTTAACCGGCACGACAACCGGTTTAGGGTCTAGTTTGACTGCTACCTGGGGTTCCTCCGGTTGCACCAGGGTATCCGTGGGGTCCGTCGTTGCGCCGGTACCAGATTCTGTGATTGCGTCGATCTCGCTAACGTGTATGGTGCCTTCAGACACGCGCTGCCGGACTAGCAGCCCGGCCAGCAGCAGCCCGTTGATCAGCAATACCCCTACCACCATCCACACCCAACGGGGGCGCCGCGCCGGCTTCAGTTCTTGAGAGGTAACGAGCCCGGGGACCAGGCCCAGTTCCCTTTCCTGCTCCGATTTTTTCAATGCTTCTAAAATATATGACATGGGTATCGCCGCGCCTTACGCCTTTCCCCCAAACAGACGCGGCACCCGCGCTCCCTGTGTCAAGGTGTTGATATGAATCAGCGTCCGTTTACCGGCAATGCCATCTTTTTCCAGTCCGCGTATGCCCTGAAATCGTATTACCTGCTCCTTTAGCCCTGCATCGAACTGGGCCGGATTTGCTGTGGTTTCTTTGGTGTCCAGAATGTCTTGCAGCCGGGCTCGCAGCCAAGGCACGTCGTCTCCCACATCACCAAGGCGCAAGGAACTAGACCGAATAGGGGGCCGCCAAAGAATTGTATATTGGCCTTGCCAGTACTGATCCAGGATGCCGATAGGAATCTTGCGCATCATTCCCCCGGATTCGATGCCGGCGGTTACCTCATCCAGCACCTGCAACACTACCGGCACCCGCTGGTCTGATGCAGTCACCAGTTCTAGCAACGCCGGCCGATCTAAATTGCGCAAACCGCTCCAGCCACCCTTGCCTTTCATACAGCGCAGTCCATAACGTTCAGCCTCACTACAAACGTCTCCGTTACCTAATTGTTCTTTTTTTATTCCCCAGCGAACCAACAACGCTTGACCCGCTTGCCGCCGGGCTTCGGAAGGCAAGGACAATAAAAAGGTGCCAAGGTCAGTCGTCGCGGCTACCGTCGAAGATACTAGATTGTCAGTATCGATCTTTTTGACCAGCGTTGGTTTCGGAGCTTTTGTATTTTCAATATCCACCACCGGATTCGGCACCTCTTTCTCCATTATGATGTCGGGTGCATCGTCGGTAGCCGCCTGCAGTACCGGAGCTGTCCACTTGTCCGCAACGTCGGACCGCGATAACCAAACCAACCCAATAGCGAACACCGCAACGGCGACCCACGCCCATCGCCATGCATGGTTTTTAACGGCAGATGGCGCTGCACCATGCGACCGTGCTGTAGTTGTTTTAATTTCGTATGCGGCACGGCGCACCGTTTTAATATCTACGCGGGACTTGTTTTCTGTATATGCCCCTAACAGGGCCCTATCACACAAGATGTTAATAAGCCGGGGTATACCAGCGGAGAAACGGTATACCTCATTCGTTGCCCTGGGCTCGAACAATCGGCCACCACCCCCGCAGATCCTTAAACGGTGATGAATATAGTTTTTGGTCTCCTGCCGGGTTAGGGCGCCTAAGTGATAACGTGCGGTAATCCGTTGCGCCAACTGACGCATTTCGTAGAGCCCCAGTAGATCGCCCAATTCCGGCTGCCCGATAAGAATAATCTGCAATAACTTATCGGTGGACGTCTCAAGATTGGTTAATAAACGTATCTGTTCCAGTACCTCCGTGCTTAGGTTCTGTGCTTCATCGATGATCA
>JAZFSS010000274.1:0-13131 GCA_036446275.1 Gammaproteobacteria bacterium
TACGCAGGCAGACCCGCGGCAATGATCAACGAAGCCCTAAGCAAAGAACCCGAGAATCCAAAGGCACTTTGGCTGGCGGGTATGATGAATTTTCAGAACGGCGACCATGCCCAGGCTATACAAAATTGGACACTGCTCCGGGAGCGCGTGCAGGACGGCAGTGAAGACGCAGAGATGCTCGATGCCTTTATTGCGCGGGCAACGGGCCATAAGCCGGAAGACATCATTACAGCACAAAATAACGGTAGCCAGCCCGAACCCATTGTCGCCAATACCGATAGCCAATCCGCTACAACTACCGGCATAACGGTTTTGGTAACATTGGATCCCCGCTTAACCGGAAGCGCCAGGGCGGAAGATACTGTATTCGTATTTGCCCGCGCCGTGGGGGGACCACCCATGCCTCTGGCCATTGTTCGCAAACAAGTAAAAGACCTGCCGTTCAAGGCAACCCTGGATGATTCCCAGGCAATGATGCCTGACATGATGCTAACGCGATTTCCGGAAGTTGTAATCGGGGCGCGAATCTCCAAATCCGGTAATGCTACGGCTCAAAGTGGTGACTTACAGGGAATCAGTGATGTAATCGCGACCGATACCGATAAGCCGGTTTCCATCGTTATCGACCAAGTGGTGCCCTGATCGATGCTAGCGTTTTACATGCCGTAATAAACGCTTGCGTTTGCGCTGTTGACTTGGCGTTAGCACGTTACGTCTGCCTTTGAAGGGATTTGTCCCGGTTTTAAATTCGAGCCGTACCGGGGTACCCACCAGATGGAGTTCTTTTCTAAAACGATTCGCAAGGTAACGCCGGTAGGTTTCTGGTACTCGTTCGGTTTGGTTGCCATGAACGACAATCACGGGGGGATTTCGGCCGCCTTGGTGGGCATAACGGAGCTTAATCCGGCGCCCTCGCATCAAAGGTGGTTGGTGAGCCTGCACTGCCGCTTCCAATATTTTGGTGAGGCGGGGTGTCGTAAACTTTGCAATAGTGCTGGCTTGGGCCCTTTGCACCGAAGCAAGCAGATTGCCGACCCCGGTTCCGTGTAATGCGGAGATAAAATGTTTTTCCGCATAATCGAGGAACGGCATCTTGATATCTAACTGCCGCTTCGTCGTAACCCGTTGCTCCGCAGACAAGCCGTCCCATTTGTTTACCGCCAAGACCAGAGCACGGCCACTTTCCAACACATGCCCGGCCAGCGTCGCGTCCTGGTCGCCAATACCCTCCGTAGCATCCATTACCAAGATTGCTACCTGGACCTTTTCAAGGGCCTGCAATGCCTTGATTACACTGAATTTCTCGATGGTCTCGGCGACCCGGCTGCGGCGCCTTACGCCGGCGGTATCGATCAATTGGTAACGTATTCCATCCCGCTCAAAGGGGACCACAATACTGTCCCGCGTGGTGCCGGGCTGGTCAAAGGTCAGTACCCGATCTTGGCCGGCGAACCGGTTAACCAGCGTGGACTTTCCCACATTCGGCCTGCCCAACACCGCGACCCGAATGCATCCGACATCAGTCTCTAATTCTTCACTTTCGGACGGAGGTGGAAAATCCGCTAGTACCGCTTCAATCAACGGGACGACACCCTGCCCGTGGGTTGCCGAAATTACCCGGGGCTCCCCCATTCCCATGCTATAAAACTCCGCGCCGGCAACGTCGCCGCTGAGTCCCTCGGCCTTGTTAGCCACCAGGTAAACTTGTTTCCCGGCACGCCGCAACTGATCACCGATCTCCTCATCGGCAGCAGTTAATCCTTGACGGGCATCGGTCAGCAACAGCACCCGGTCAGCCTCCTCAATGGCTTGCCAGACCTGCTCTGCCATCAGACCTTCCAGACCTTGCTGATTGCCGCTAAGCCCGCCCGTATCAATGACCAAATACCGGCTACTGCCTAGCCTGCCGGTGCCATATTGCCGGTCTCGCGTGAGCCCCGGCAGGTCTGCTACCAGCGCATCACGACTGCGGGTAAGGCGGTTAAATAAGGTGGATTTTCCGACATTGGGGCGGCCCACTATGGCAACAACGGGTAGCATGATGAATCACTCAAAATTTTGCGAGCCTGCGCATAGCGTAGTTGCCACGCACTCTTTTTCTATTCCATCGTTTCTAACTTCTCAAATTTTTTCGTCTTTCCTGGCTTCTCTGCCTTTTGTTGCTCGTTTAATTCTTTTTGTTTCTTCTGCTTTCTTACCCGTCTTGTCTTAGCCTGTTGTACTTCATAGGCAGCCAGCACTCCCCCTTTCCCTAATATATATAAAGTATTGTCTGAAACAACGGGCGCAGCTGAAATACCATCCCGGTCGACACGAACGCGGCCTACCAGCCGCCCGTCATTACGGGACAGTAGATGCAAATATCCCTCGAAATCTCCTACGGCAATATAGTCCCCAAAGGGAGTAGGCGCTGTTAGCGTTCTACCATGAAGATCTTCCTGCTTCCATAACGACGCGCCGCTACGTCGATCCAGCGCCCACACATTACTTTGCTCATCCGTGACGTAAATCTGTTCATCATCCACCCCTAGCCCGGCGGACGAGGACATATCTCTATTCCAAAGTGTTCTGCCGGTCTCTAGTTGCAACGCCGCAATCTTTCCCTGAAAGCTCACAACATATACAACTCCGTCCCGGATTTTCGGGCTGGAATCAATGTCAACCATGCGCTCCAATTCAGAACGACCTCTTGGTACCGCAACACTCACTTCCCAAATCATCCTACCGCCGGTAATTTCGATAGCCGACAATTTTCCGCTGGCAAAACCACCAACGATTAGGCCATCGAATAAAGCCGGTGAACTAGTGCCACGCAGAGTTAGCGTAGGGACACTTCGGTCATAAATCCAACGTCGTTGGCCATCTTTGACATCCAAGCCAATCAAATCACCACTTGCCGTTTGGATCCCTGCAATACCCAGTGCCACACGGGGTACTGATAACACCTCCCCGGCTACAGGTACGTTCCACAACTTGCTGCCATCCTTCGCATTCAGGGCAACGACTTCTCCGTTACTGGTCCCCAACAATACGATACCTTCCCCGACCCCGGGTCCACCTGACACCAAAACATCTGCATTAACCTTCCAGATGCGTTTGCCGCTATCGGCATCAAACGCCTGTACTCTGCCCTTATAGTCAGAAGCATAAACTCTGCCGTTGTCATAAGCAGGTACCAAATTTAAAAAGTGCTTTCCAACTCCTCCAGTGCCGGCTTTCCATCGCGCCCTTAATTGTAACGGATCCTGAATTCGAGTCAGTTCCGCTATGTTAGCCGTATCATCCCCACCACCTGGCAACAATGAGCAACCACTCAACACATAAAACAGTGCGGACAGCAACCACCACTTTGCCATTAGGGTTGCTCCATAACGGAAGACATACCGGTATCATCCCGTTTCAGCTCCAAAAGCATACGGTAAGGAGAATCAAGTGGCAGTCCGGAAACTGCGGCTTGATAGTACTTCGCTGCCCCGGCCACATCACCTCGCGCCATCAATAAATCACCCTTTAGCTCGTTGTAGCCAACTGAGAAATGTTGATTTCCTTGTTGGTACTCACTGGATTCCGCCAGCAGCTGCTCCGCCTCATCCAGTATATTTTCAGCCAACATTAACCGTACCAATCTTTGGCTCGCAATGTGGCGAAGGGGTTCCAGTCTTGTGTGCTCCAAAACCCACTTTAAATGAGCCTGCGCGGCTGCCCTATCGTCCACTTTCAAATCAGCTTTTGCCATCGCCAGCGCGCTAAGCGCAGCGTAAGGGGTCCTCCCGTGATCTTCTACAACTAACTTACCTAAATCCCGGACTTCAAATAACTGGTTTTGACTCAGCGCATTCATCACTTTTGCGTACCCACTGGCAGCTAAGACTTCCTGCGTAAATTGATATTGCGACCAGGCACGCCAACCGAAAACGCCACCAAGACCTAGCGCCACACCGACGATCAGGGATACTGCGTTTTCCTTAAACCACTTCTTTATGGCCTCAACTTGCTGTTCTTCAGACGTATATACGTCCACATTCAACTCCCTCTATAATTGCAGTTAAAATAAACTTGTCACACCTACAGGCCTACTTGCTAAGACAACACAGGACAAGTAGACACCACTTATTTGTTTCGCCTTAGTAATTTCAGTCTGTGAGTCCGACCATTTTGGCCACATGCATTGCCACATCGTTTTGTAAAAAAACCTGCTGTTCTCCTTTACTTCGTAGCGGCTTTACTCCGACCTCATCGCGCTCCATTTCATCCTCTCCCAGAACCAGCGCAAATTCCGCGCCACTGCGATCCGCCCTCTTGAACTGGCTCTTAAAGCTACCTCCACCGCAATGGAGTTGAACCCGCAGCCCGGGGACCTGATTGCGCAGTTGTTCTGCCAACAATACGCCGCGATGCCGTGCGGCATCACCGGAGACAATCAGATATACATGGGGTTGATCATCATCCTCCGACCTGGCAATTGATCCTTGCTGCAACTCTATAAGACGCTCCAGCCCTATGGCAAAACCCGCCGCGGAGGTTGCGGGACCGCCCAACTGATCCACCAAACCATCATAACGCCCCCCGGCACAGACGGTACCTTGCGCACCTAATTTTTCCGTCACCCATTCAAATACGGTGTCACTATAATAGTCAAGACCCCGTACTAAGCAAGGATTTACTACATATCGAATTCCAGCCGCATCCAAAAATTCTTTGACGCCGCCAAAATGGTCTTTGGATTCATCGTCGAGATAATCAGCCAGTCGTGGCGCCGTAGTGATTAAACTCTGCATTTCAGGATTCTTGCTATCGAGTATTCGTAGTGGGTTCGTTTGAAGACGACGGAGGCTATCCTTGTCCAATTCGTTCCGTCTACTCTGCAAGTAAGCCACCAGTGCATCACGGTAGCGCCCTCGCGCACTGTTACTACCTAATGAGTTGATCTCCAGCACGACATCGTCATCCAGTCCAAGCACACGCCATATGCGTGCAGACATCAGAATCAGTTCCGCATCTACATCCGGCCCCTCCATTCCGAATGTTTCTACACCAATTTGATGAAACTGCCGGTAGCGACCCTTCTGTGGTCGCTCGTGACGAAACATGGGCCCCAAGTACCAGAGTCGCTGAATCTGATTGTGCAACAAACCATTTTGTATACATGCCCGTACACAACCTGCTGTGCCCTCCGGCCGAAGCGTAAGACTGTCGCCATTACGATCATCAAATGTATACATTTCCTTCTCAACAATATCGGTAACTTCTCCTATAGAGCGTTTAAATAATTCTGTCTGCTCGACAACCGGTAACCGGATCTCCCGGTACCCATACCCATGCAATACCGACGCGACGCTTTTTTCGAGAAACCGCCAAGCAGCTGTTTTCTCCGGCAGGATGTCACTCATCCCTCGGATGGAGCGAATCTGATTAGACATAACTATTGGACTAGATCGGTGAAATTCAGATAGATACTTACCCAGAATCCTTATCCTGCTGTCCCTTGGGCGTGTATTCAAGTTTCGTATAGCTAGCGGCTAATTCTTACTTTTAATTCTGCATCCCCTCCAGGGGCCTACTTTCGCCTAAGGGCGCCTACTTTCGGTGGTGGTGCCCTCAACCCTGTATTGCATTTATAAGGAATCTACTACTTCCTAAGTTAATCGGAATTAATAGCAAAGTTTATCATCAAACTCCATCGGGTGATTCTGATCCGCCCAGCTGAAACCGCGCTACATTTTGCTTTACAAATTGACTGAAGTTAAAAATTTCACCGTTATATTTCAATTGAGCCACCTGCGCATTTCCCAACACCACTGAAAACGGCGGCACACCCTCTACATTTCGTACCGTCCCCTCTCTTGCCAGCTCGTACATAAGACGCTTCCCTTCCTGATCCCGCACTTCAGTCCAACAATTACCGTCAAAGGCGAGCTGTAATACTTTTTCAACTGAATCATCAATTATGACCGGCTCATTCACCGGCACCTCGCCTGTATACTGCAATCCCATTTCCGCTTCCGCAAGCATCTCCCCGGACTCGGATTTGGTAACAGCACTTAACCCTGGAGCTTGCACTCCTGGGTTTGGTTCAGCTGCTGGCTCCGGGACCAATTCCTCAATGGGATCGGACTCTAACGCAGGCTGCGTAACAGGAGTTTCCTGCTCTGCACTCTTAAACATCAACACAGCACCAACTATGGCCAGAATACTCAACGCTCCCAGCACTATGGGCCATGGAACCCGGGGATGGAATTCTTTAGTACGGGGAAACGCCGGTGCCAGCGGCGGGGGATCGCTGGGTCCCTGCGCTTGATACTGCGCCAAAACAGGCCCCTCGCCAACACCGACCAACCGGGCGTAGCTACGCAGATAACCTTTAACGAAAATCGGCGCCGGGAGCACATGATAATCGTCGCATTCTAACGCCTCCACGACCCCTTCTTTGAGACGAAGCGCTGATTTTACATCTGCGATACTCAAGTTGCGCGCTTCACGCGCTTGACGCAATTTTGACCCCGGGCCAGGATCGATTGGCCTTGGTTCGGCTATCGTGCCCGAACCTGCGTCCACAGTCTCTGTCATCCTATTTACCCTCCTCCAACTGTTTAGCCTCTACCGTATTCGGGTAGTCGACTCGCAGCCGCAACGCATAACTGGCTGCCGCATTCTCATCTCCTAGCGCATTTTCAACCTGCACGCCCAACCAAAGAATACTTGCATTTACAGGCGCCACACTTCGATAGCGTTTCAGATATTCCCGCACTTCCAAATATTCCCCGCGCTCATAACTCAATTGCATCATCTGAGAAAGGGCAGGCGCGAAGTTCGGCTGTATCGCCAGCGCGCGCCGAAAATACCGCTCTGCCTTTTCAGTAGTGCCGGCAAGCTGTGCGCACAACCCGGCGTTGGTATAGACCAGGGGTTTAGCTTCATACAACGGGTCGTTTACCGCGGCCATGAAATGCTTTTCTGCTTGGCGGTACCTCTTTTGTTTACATAGGTATTTTCCGTAATTACTGTGCATCCGAGGATTATTTGGGTCCAATCGCACTGCCTTGCGATAATGTTTGTCGGCCAATTCATTTTGATCCAATTTATCGTAAAGTACCGCTATATAAAGATGCGCCGAAGGTAAAGAGGGGTCTTGCCTCAAGGCCCTCTCTAATTTTTCCAGCGCGATAGCATTCATACCCTTGCGCATGTATGCCACACCTAGAGCCACATTGCTTTCCGCTGCCTTTGTGTTAGATGACTTTCCATCAATGTCAGTTGCCGCACACCCTCCGAGGATGCCAAACCACAAACCTAGCGCAACAAGAATGATTGACCATCGCTGCCACGCGCTCACCCAACCACCCTCACGGAAAATTCCGCCGGGTCCATTTGACTCCGCCGTGTGCGATCGTGAAATTTTCCAGCCAACTGGCCACATGCCGCATGGATATCTTCACCACGAGTCTTGCGCGTAATAGTTATAATACCGGCATCCATAAGCATGCCCCAAAACGTGTTGATACGTTCGGGCTCGCTACGCTGAAAACCTGCTTTTGGAAACGGATTAAAGGGAATTAAATTTACCTTGGCCGGCAGATCTCGTACCAATTTGATTAACTGGCGCGCATGTGCGTTAGTATCGTTAACATCTTTCAGCATTAAGTACTCGAAAGTAACGCGCCGGCGCGTATCTCCGGCAACATAACGCCGGCAGGCAGCAAGTAATTCGCTAATAGGATATTTCCGATTTAGTGGTACCAATTGTGTACGCAGTTGGTCAGTCGGCGCATGCAGAGAAACTGCCAAGCTTACATCACACTCTTTACGCAGTCGATCCATTGCCGGCACCATACCT
The DNA here is from genome assembly GCA_036446275.1 of Gammaproteobacteria bacterium. Lineage (GTDB taxonomy): Bacteria > Pseudomonadota > Gammaproteobacteria > JAZFSS01 > JAZFSS01 > JAZFSS01. The sequence goes on from JAZFSS010000274.1 coordinate 7,835, forward strand.
GCCGTACTCAATGTTATGCGGCGCTTTGACAACCCATATGCACAGTCATCCAACATAACTCTCATGGCGCGCACCACATTATCAAAGTTTAGCAGCGGTTCCCCCATGCCCATCATGACCACATTGGAGATCACCCGGGCCGATCCACTACTTTCTTTAAGTATCTGATTTATCAGTACTAACTGGCCTACGATCTCGCCGGATGTGAGGTTCCGGTTGAATCCCTGCCAGCCAGTTGAACAGAACCGGCAATTCAAGGAGCAACCCACTTGAGAAGAAATACACAGTGTCCCGCGCCCTTCTTCCGGAATAAATACTGTCTCTATACAATTTCCATCTGCAAGCTGCAACAACCACTTTCTGGAACCATCGTTTGACAACCGGTCGCTCACGATTATTGGCAGCTTAATATTTGTTCGCTCTTTTAATGTAGCTCGCAGGTCTTTACTGAGATTGGTCATTTCATCGAAATTATCGACACCCCTTTGATAGATCCATTTCATGACCTGGGCTGCTCGATAAGAACGCTCACCGTGGCCCGCAAACAAACGCTCCAATCCGGCGCGCTCAAATTCCAGCAAATTAATATTAGACTCGGTGTGCACCGTCATTCAAACATTATCAATACGTAGTTGATTAGCGAGTGCGTTCACACAATTCTTCCGGTGAGAAAAAAAATTCTATTTCAGTCTTAGCGGTATCATTACCATCGGACCCATGAACCGCATTCTCATCGACGGTAACTGCGTAGTCCGCACGAATAGTTCCCGGCGCCGCTTCTTGAGGATTGGTCGCACCCATCACCTCTCGGTTCTTCGCAATCGCGCTCTCACCTTCCAACACCTGCACCATGACAGGACCCGAAATCATAAACGCTACCAAGTCGTTGTAAAATGGCCGCCCTTTATGAACGGCATAAAATTCGCATGCCTGCTCATTACTCAAGTGCAGCATCTTGGTCCCAATAATACGTAATCCACTTTTTTCAAATCGGCGATAAATTTCCCCAATAAGATTCTTGGCAACGGCATCTGGTTTTATGATGGAAAGGGTTCGCTCCACGGGCATTAATAAACTCCAATTGTTTCTTGTCGCGTACAGCAATCACGAACCCGCATTAACATGCGGGCCAACCTCAGAAAAATGAGCAGCTTAGTGTACCTCTCTGGAATTTGACTGGCAATTCGACGGGAACTAAATGTGCGCTCAAGGCTTAACGGCCGGAATCCCTTTTCCAACCATCCTGGACTCCGGCCTGCGCCGGAGTGACGATTGTGGGATAAATCAGCGGTTTCCTAAATGAGAGTGCTAGGATCTAGAGTACAAACCGTTGTTGCTCAAGGCATTTCCTTAGGCGGTTAGTTCTGAACCTGGCGGCGACAGGTCTTTCCTGTCATCCGGTTGCTTGTCTATCAAGCCCGATCTTCGATCCATGCCATCTGAATCGCCTCTAGAATCTTCTCTCCGGAACGGTCCGGGTCGTCGTCAAAGTCGTCTAAATCGCAGACCCATGCGCGTAAATCAGTAAACCGCACCGACAATGGGTTAACGTCAGGATGCGCTTCATCCAGGGCCATTACGATATCCAATGTATCAATCCACTTTAATCCCATTCCAATCTCCAAAAACTAGTGGGACAAATATTAGGGAACCTCTGATTTATTCGTCATTGCGAGGAACAAAGTGACGAAGCAATCTCTAAGCCCTTGATAGTACCGTCATGAGATTGCTTCGCTACGCTCGCAATGACAAGATGCACGAATAAATCAGAGGTTCCCTGGACTATCGGCTCTCTGAAACCATGTTGATTGTATACTTCGGTAATTCAATCACGAGATCTTCCTCTCCGACGATTGCCTGACAACTCAGACGGGAATCCGGCTCCAAGCCCCACGCTTTATCTAAGTAGTCCTCTTCTTCTTCTTCCGGCTCTAGCAGGGAATCGCCTCCTTCCCTCACATACACATGACAGGTAGTGCAGGCGCAGGATTTTTCACAGGCATGCTCTATTTCAATTCCGTTAGCAAGCGCAGCATCACACACGCTGGTGCCTGGCTCAACCTCAAGAACCGCGCCGTCGGGACAAATTTCCTCGTGAGGTAAAATGGTAATTTTTGGCATCGAATAATCAATTTCTCTATCAAGAAGTGCAACCTATGCAGCGCGAGTCCTTATAAGATCCCACTGATTTGTTACTCGAACTCCTGCAACTTATGACCAGCCATGGCGCGCTGAATATTGGCATTCATACGTCTTTCTACATATTGTAAACTCGCCTTTTCCACACCTTCGATGGCACGCTTGATCGCCTGGTGATCCCGGCCTTGCCGGGCTTTCGTTAATAGCTTGACTGCTTGTGCAATGCGCTCCTGTTCTTCGGGCTCGAGAAAATCATCACCATCTTTCAATAGCGCCGAATGAATGGCCTCCAATAACCGCTCCGCTGCCACCTGCTGCTCCTGTAGACGGCGCATTTCCATATCCCCCTGGGCGTGGTTGATAGAAGCGGTAAGCATGGTTTCGATCTCCCGATCTGTAAGACCGTAGGAAGGCTTTACCTCCACGTGACTGAGCACTCCGCTAGTGGTCTCTTGGGCAGTCACTCCAAGAAGCCCGTCGGCATCTACCTGGAAGGTCACACGAATCCGCGCCGCTCCGGCAGTCATTGGCGGGATCTCCCGCAATTCGAATCGGGCCAGGGAGCGATTGTCGGAGACCAGTTCCCGCTCCCCCTGCAATACATGTAATGAGATCGCCGTTTGCCCGTCCTTGAAAGTAGTGAACTCCTGGGCACGGGTCACCGGAATAGTAGTATTGCGCGGTATAATTTTTTCTACCAAACTACCCATAGTTTCAAGCCCCAAAGAAAGTGGTATCACGTCCAGCAACAGAGTTTCATCATCGGGTTTGTTGCCCGCGAGAATATCTGCCTGAATAGCGGCGCCAATCGCAACTACGGTATCGGGGTCGATATCAACCATAGGCTCGCAATCAAAAAACTCCGCTACTAATTCACGTACTCGAGGCACACGGGTCGATCCTCCCACCATCACCACCTCAAGCAAATCCTCTACCCGCACCCCGGCGTCCCGCAACGCCCTGCGACAGCTACGCAAAGTTTTACGAATTAACGGATCAATGAGTTCATTACAATGCTCCCGCGTTAGCTCGCCCTGCCAATCTGGACCGTCACTTCGTTGCACTTCGACACGAACAGATTTTTTATCGGTCAATGCCTGCTTGGCCGCGCACGCATCCTGCATTAACCGGCGCAGTTCCCCATGGCCGGCGTCATCCTCCACGGACGCTTGCTCCATCATCCAGGCGGCAATCGCACGATCCAGGTCGTCACCACCGAGGGCGGTATCGCCGGCGGTTGATAGCACCTCGAATATCCCTTTGTCGAGCCGTAGAATGGAAATATCAAAGGTGCCACCGCCTAAATCGTAGATCGCAATGATGCCTTCAGAACCTCGATCCAGGCCATAGGCCACCGCCGCGGCCGTGGGCTCATTTAGCAGGCGCAGCACGCGAAGCCCGGCAATTTGTGCAGCATCTTTAGTGGCTTGGCGCTGGGCTTCGTCAAAATAGGCAGGCACCGTAATCACCACTCCAGATAGCTCGCCCCCCAAAGTATGCTCGGCCCTATCTTTAAGGGTTCTCAGAATCTCGGACGAAACCTCTACCGGGCTACGATCTCCCGCTACCGTGCGGATGCTCGGCATACCCGATCCGCTGCCCGAAAATTCATAGGGTAACTGCGCACCCAAGTGTTTTATATCGTCCAAACCACGGCCCATAAACCGCTTCACCGATGCGATGGTGTTTAAGGGGTCTGCTACCGCCATAGCCCCAGCGACGCTCCCTACCACTGGATCGCCGTTGGTCACGTACCGCACGATCGAAGGAAGCAAATGGAAACCCTCTGCATCAGGCAGAGTTTCCGCGCTACCACTGCGCACGCTGGCGACTAATGAATTAGTCGTGCCAAGATCAATCCCCGCCGCCAACCGATGTTCATGTGGCGTAGTGGACTGGCCTGGCTCTGATATTTGTAGCAATGCCATAACAGTGTTCTACGAAAACTCTGATCTATGCAACGACCCAATGTAGGGTGCGCCACTTGTGCTCGACTTCTTGGGTCACGCTAAATCGTTGTCCAACTCGGCTTCCAGATCCAGCATGTCCTCCTGCAGGCGGCGGTAAAATTTCATTTTTAACACCGTATCCACCGCCCCATCAATCGGGCCCGTCAACTGTCCGGTCTCGTCCTGATCCAGGCAGGCACTTAGACGTTGCGTAGATTCTTTTAGCCGATCGGTAATCCTGTCCATAAGGGCATTCAGGGCGCCCATGGGATCATCACTATCACGCACATCCGCCAACACTTCCCGTAATTCCATCTGTTCCACTAAAAATTCAGTGTTCCGGGTCGTGCTGTTCTCATCGTTAAACTCGTGCCCGTGCAATTCCAATAAGTACCGGCCGCGGCTGAGGGGATCCTTAAGTATTGCATAGGCATCGTTGATTCTTGCGGCTTGCTGGATGGATATCCGCCGTTCTTGCTCCGAAGCATTGGTAAAACGGTCCGGATGCACGCTACGTTGCAAGTCCCGGTAGATGCGATCCAGCTTAGCCAGGTTTACCTCAAAAGATTGGGGTAACCCGAACAGTTCAAAATGAGATTCACATCGATTAGTGGGCATGGATACGCTCGTTGTAGGACTCCGTCCACACCACATCAGGCTTGTTTGCTGGTAAATACCAGTCAGATTAGACGTTGAAACTTTCCCCGCATCCGCACTGATCTTTGACATTCGGGTTATTGAACTGGAAACCCTCGTTCAAGCCTTCCCGTGCATAGTCCAATTCCGTGCCGTCCAGATAAGCCAGACTTTTTGGGGAAACGATAACTTTTACCCCATGATCCTCAAACACCACATCATCCACTGCTATTTCGTCTACGAACTCGATCACGTAGGCCATACCGGAACAACCCGTAGTACGCACCCCAAGACGCAAACCTACACCCTTGCCACGGTTGTCAAGGAACTCCTTTACACGGTCTGCCGCTGCTTCTGTCAAGGTAATCGCCATAGTCTGTCGTGCCCTACATTTTCCCAATTAGGCGCTTTTCGCCTGCAATCGCTTATCGACATTTTTGGACTGGTAGTCCTCGATCGCGGCCTTAATGGCGTCTTCCGCCAGCACCGAACAGTGGATCTTTACCGGCGGCAATGCCAGTTCCTCCACAATCTCGGTGTTCTTGATCCGGCTCGCCTCATTCAAGGTCTTGC